>JAGLIU010000284.1 GCA_023142805.1 Candidatus Omnitrophota bacterium
GTTTTTTTATCTGGCGGAGAGGGAGAGATTCGAACTCTCGGTGGAGTATAACCCCCACGGCGGTTTAGCAAACCACTGCACTAAGCCAACTATGCGACCTCTCCGCTAAATGTATTCTTATCTCTTATCGAGAAAAAAATCTTGTATAATTATCCGGCATTCCGGTTCCAGAACACCACCTATAACTTCAATTGTGTGGTTTAACAGTCCGGGCTTCATTAAGTTTAAAGCTGATCCACAAGCTCCTGTTTTTAAATCATTTGCCCCATAAACTACTCTTCTAAGTCTGCCCAGAACAAGAGCTCCCGCGCACATTGAACACGGCTCAATTGTAACATAAAGATCACAACCGTTCAATCTTTCGTTTTCAAGATGTGCCGCTGCCTGAGTAATAGCTATCATCTCAGCATGAGCGGTCGGATCTTTAAGAGTTTTTATCTGATTATGCGCTCTCGCGATCACCTCGTCTTGATAAACTATAACAGCACCAACAGGCACCTCGTCAGCCTCAGCGGCTTTTTCGGCTTCAATAAGTGCCATTTTCATATATATTTCGTGTGTGTTCATAACGATCAGATATTCAATACAGCTTTTTTCAGGTTGTCTTCGAGTTCCTTAAGTGAAACCGGTTTTTCCATCATAGAGATCTTAGGATATGTTATTACTGATTCGGCATCTTTTAACTCACTAAAAGCAGTGCACATAATAATAGGTATTATTTTATTCATTTCTCTTATTTTTTCAATTACCTGATATCCATTTGCATTCGGCATCTTTATATCAAGAATAATAGCATCAAGATCATCCCATTCACCCAACATCCTGATAGCTTCTTCACCGTCTCGTGCTTCAATGGCCGTAAAACCACATCTATCCACAACTCCACAGAAAAGATCTCTTACCCCTTTTTCGTCTTCTACTACCAATACTCTACTAATGTGATCATCCTCCCGCATTTTAACAACTTCCTGATATCTTATAAAAGTCGAATCGGATCCACTCCAGGACCAAACCATAGCTGTCATTATACCGAATGAACTCCACGGACGCAAGTGGAAGGATATTGATGTTTAAGAATGGACTCTCAAATGAAAAATAATAAATTTATAAAGTCAGACTGATCATCTGAACCCTATTTTTTAGCAGCAGGCCTGAACAAGTAAGATTAAAACTAATTCAGAAAGCATACCGTTTTAATAACGCGAAATGTCATTATCGGCTGCCCTTATTTCTTGTCTAAATCAACGCTTTTTCTCTAAGCTTCATAACAATAAAAACAACAAAGAACAGAATAGTCCCCACCGCTATTCCTCGGGATAACGCGTTGATAAAATTAATACAAAAATTGTTGAATGATAGAAACATATTCGCCGCACCCTCTTCTATAAATAATTTATAGAGTAGCGAGAGGGAACTCGTGCCTAATATGATCTTGTTCCATAAGGACTTCATAGTTATACCTACCGGTTTATGGTAAACACAAGGTCATGTTCATACGACAACACAACCTTGCGTTCACCGTTCAAAACATTTCGTTATCCAATAGCATCCTTACCTAATTCACCGGTACGAATACGAATACACTCTGATAAGTCAAGAACCATAATTTTGCCGTCACCAATATTGCCGGTTTTAGCCCCCCGTATTATCGCTTTAATTGTCGCGTCCGCAAATTCGTCATTAACCGCTATCTCAAGACGAACTTTTTTCAAAAGGTTGACCTCATATAGAACCCCTCTATAAGTTTCCGTAAACCCTTTTTGTTGTCCGCACCCTAAAGCGTTTGTTACTGTCATTTTATGGATTTCCGCGTCAAAAAGGGCCTTTTTGACATCTGTCAGCTTGTGTGGTTGAATCATCGCGATTATAAGTTTCATATTTCACCTCCTTATTTCGTAGTAAAGATCTGGAACCCTGAATAGGCTTCCATACCATGTTCGTCAATATCCAGCCCTTTTAGTTCTTCTTTTTCAGTTACCCTGAGACCTATTGTTTTTTTGATGATAAAGAATAGTGTAAAAGCCGTACCAAAAACCCAGACAAACACAGAAAGTACTCCTGTGAGCTGTGTTACCAACTGTGATATCCCGCCTCCAAAAAACAGACCGTTAACACCACCATAAGCTTTTTCCGCGAATAATCCCGCGGCTAAAGTTCCCCAGGCACCACAAACACCATGTACAGAGATCGCGCCTACCGGGTCATCTACTTTAAGTACTTTATCGAGAAATTCAACACTCAAAACAACGAGAACTCCAGCGATAGCCCCTATTAATATAGCACTTGTTGGTGAAACATTAGCGCAAGGCGCGGTAATCGCCACAAGCCCGGCCAAGGCCCCGTTGAGTGACATACTTATATCGGGTTTACCAAACTGTGTCCACACTGTGATCATAGCGGCTATTGCTCCGGCCGCGGCGGCAAGATTGGTCGTCACAGCGACAATCGCGATACTCAAATCCGTACCCGCTGTGGTACTCCCGGCATTGAACCCGAACCACGCGAACCAGAGTATAAAAACACCCAGTGCCGCTAACGGAATATTGTGACCCGTTATAGCGTTAGAGGTCCCATCCTTATTATATTTACCCAACCTCGGCCCCAAAAGAATAGCTCCGGCCAACGCGGCCCAACCACCAACGGAGTGTACAACCGTTGAACCGGCAAAATCTATGAACCCCTTGGAAGATAACCAGCCTCCGCCCCAGATCCAGTGCCCGACTACAGGATATATAAAAGCTGTAATGAATACACTATAGACCAGGTAAGATTTAAACTTTGTCCTTTCTGCCATAGCACCGGAAACGATGGTCGCTGCCGTCGCCGCGAATACTACCTGGAACATCCAAAAAGCAAATGTCCACAACCCTTTAGCTGTTGCCGGGTCAGCGGTAGATCCTAAAAATGAGTCCGTACCAATAAACCCAAAGGCACTTTTCCCGAACATGATACCAAATCCGATGATCCAAAACGCTATAGACCCTACCGAAAAATCCATAAGGTTTTTCATCATTATGTTACATGCGTTCTTTGCTCTGGTAAAGCCGGTCTCTACCATGGCAAATCCAGCCTGCATAAAAAACACCAGAAATGCCGCTAACAATGTCCATACCGTGTTAATAGCAACTTCGTTGCTCGCCGCGGTGGCACCTTCCGCCCAAGAAACAGTAGTAAAACTTAACAACGCTATCGGAAGTATCTTCAATATTTTCTTCCAAATTTTCATAATTCCTCCTCTCTTTCCCCCATAGTAAATTATGGGTCCTTCTCTTTGGTTAGTAAGCAAAGCCTATAGAAAGCCCTCCATAAAACTCGTTAGTCTGGGCATCTCCATATGTATCTCTATCCAGAATTACGGAATATCCTACACTCGGAGTAACCGTAAAATATGTCAGGACCGGAATACTTACACCACCTGAAAAATTCATATCACTCCAACCCGACGCTGTTGTCCACTGCTCATCGTTGTAGGCGATGGTCATTCCCAAATCCGCGCTTATACCTTGTTCAAACTCAAAGGTATGACCGATCCCTGCCTGGTAATACGAACCTTTCCCGTCTTCAACATCCCAATACCATGTAAAGGAAGGCTGTAAAAGACAATCATATGAAGCCCCCACATACACTTCATGAGTATCAAACCCGTTTGAATCCCAATCCACGTTAGGAAAAGTGTAATAGGTGTATCCTATAGACACTCCCAACGGCTCCAGATATTCCCAGCTATCAGAACCCATCAGCCCCAAAAGTTCAGCCGGACTGAAACTATAATCAATCGTATAGTCCACTTCGGTATATTCGGAATACCTACCGCCATCCTTAGACTTATCGTTGTTGAGTGTATAGCTGGTCCATAAATCTAAGGTAATGCCATATTTAGAGAGAGAATAATCGTTCTGTAAAACCGGTTCCTCTCCGAGGTTCTGTCCCCGCCAAATATATTTTGTACAAAAATCATTGCTAACTGATATATCAGGCATCCATTCGGCCTTTTCCGGCAAAAAACCTTCTTCAGCAAAACCATTACCAACACATATAAATAACGCTAAAACCAGCGTTAATATTGCTTTATAAATTACTTCCGTTTTTCTAAACATTGTTCTACCATCCTTACTTTGTTTACAATTTTCTGATCAACATCTTCATTTTTAATCAAGATCAACTTTTCAACTTTCAAAATTTTAATAAATTCTCCACAACCAATCTTGTTTCACCTCTGAACATCTTCCACACCAGACACTTCCTATAAATTCCACGCTCTTTTTCACGATCCGTGAACTCCGATAGAATCGATCAGTACACTCAGGTCGAATCCAACAAGTCACACAAAACAAGCTCAACAATACTACAAGTACATAATTTGATCTTTTTCATTTTTTCACCCCCCTTTGTTTAACTCAAATTAAATAAAAAAAACACCCTCTGACCCTGCAATAGATCATACGACACCCTAGTCCTAACTTAAACTTTAACTTCAACCCCCTCCACCGGAACAAATCAGGGATAAAAAAAGCCCCTTTCAAGCTTACTTTGCTTAAAAGAGGCTGCCTCGCCAAAAACTATTATAAAAAAAAGCGCCCATTAACATGGAACGCCTCATTGCCTTTTCACATCTATGTGACTTTATTACCATCGTCATATTATCACACATAATTTCATCTGTCAAGATTTTTTTACATGTTGTTTTGAATCTTGGTCTTTTGAAAAATCTGCTTTGAAATTTCTCTGGATAAAAAATATTTGATGTCTTACACAAGCATTGTTTCTTCGGATCTTGACATGTAATAGCGAGGAGACCTTCTCCTGTTATTAAAAAGAAGGACTCCTCAGGCATTTTAGAATTATCCAATCATTGCTTGGATATCATCTTCAACGTTCGTTATACCCCCTATCCCAAAGTTTTCTACAAGTACCTTTACAACCGCCGGCGAAAGAAATGCCGGGATCGTTGGGCCAAGATGAACATTTTTTACTCCAAGATGGAGAAGGGCCAACAATACCGCTACGGCTTTTTGCTCATACCACGCGACATTATAAACAATCGGCAATTTATTGACGTCATCAAGCCCAAATACCTCCTTAAGCTTAAGAGCAATTACCACAAGTGAATAACAATCATTACACTGACCCGCATCCAAAACACGAGGGATCCCGTCTATATCACCAAGACTTAATTTGTTGTACCGATATTTAGCGCAACCGGCCGTCAGAATAATAACATCTTTGGACAGTTTTTGGGCAAATTCCGTGTAATAATTTCTGTCCTTTTGCCTGCCGTCACAACCAGCCATTACAACGAACTTTTTGATCGCACCCGACTTAATGGCATCAACTACCTTATCTGCCAAGGCAAGTACTTGACTATGAGCAAATCCGCCGACAATTTTACCGGTTTCAATTTCCGTTGGTGATTGGCAGCTTTTAGCCATTTCGATCGCTTCGGAAAAATTCTTTACACCATCAACTTCTCTGTCAGGAATGTGTTTGACATCTGGGAAAGCAACGTTTCCTGTAGTAAAAACCCTGTCTTTATATGCATCTTTTGGAGGGATAAGACAATTTGTAGTCATTACGATAGGACCATTGAAAGACGCGAACTCTTTGTCCTGAAGCCACCACGCGTTCCCATAATTTCCAAAAAAGTGATCGTATTTCTTGAAAGCGGGATAGTAATTCGCGGGAAGCATTTCGCCGTGGGTATAAACATCTATCCCGGTTCCTTTAGTTTGTTCAAGAAGTTCCTCCATGTCCTTTAAATCATGTCCTGAAATAAGAATACCCGGATTTTTGCCGACACCGATATTTACTTCTGATATTTCAGGGTTACCGTATGTTTCGGTGTTTGCCTTGTCCAGAATAGCCATAGCCTTTACGGCCGTTTCACCCGCTCTCAAAACGTTAGCGACCATATCTTCTTGACTCAGATCTTTTGTGGTCGAAACCAACCCTCCTATAAGATAGTCAAAGACGGACTGATCCTCGAAACCAAGCAAAGCGGCATGATCCGCGTAAGCGGCAATTCCCTTGAGACCGTAAATTAAAAGTTCACGTAATGAACGAATATCTTCATTTTCCGTAGCGAGAACACCGATCGTTACGGATTTCTCAAGAAATTCATCCTTGGTTTTGGCATTCCAAATAGCACAATCGTGGAAAGCATCTGTAACATTGTATTTCTCTTTGATCTTATCACGAAGAGCCAGCCCTTGTTTGATAATGTCTAAGAGACGATCATCATCAAAACTAACATTTGTAATAGTCGTAAAAAGAGCTTTCGCGACATAATGGCCAACTTCCTTGTCAACAGTACCCGCCTTTTCCGCAACCACAGAAAGCCCCTTTGAAACATAGATCAAAAGGTCCTGCAAGTTTGCGGTAGTACCTTTTTTACCGCAGATACCATTAACTGTACAACCCTGGTTTTTTAGTGTTTCCTGACATTGATAACAAAACATAATCCTCCTTTTTCAGTAAAAACATTTAAACTGTTTTTTTACACTCTATAGCAACTTTTTGTACTATCTTGTTTATAATAATCCAGCGGTTTCTGTCGGACGCGGCACTTTCACAACAAGAATCCGAAGAACTTTATCACCATTGTTGTACCAGCAATGGGGTATCTTCGCCGGACTGTCTATTAAAGTATCCCGACTTACCTCCCTCTTTTCTTCGCCAACCTCTATTATGCCGGTTCCCTCAAGAACATAGAAAAAAACATCTACAGGAGTAATATGTTGTTTCAATGTTTCTCCCGCCTCTAACGTAATATGAATAGCCTGTGCGTGTTCAGTGTCGTATATTTTACTTACTTTGACGTTATGTGAATTTTTTAGAAGCTCCGCTTCCTTCACTTCTATGGTTTTCATTTTTATAGCTCCTCTTTTTTATTGTTTTTAAGCTTAAATACAATATCAAAGAAAAATTCTTCATATTTTTCTTTCAGTATTTTCATTATATCTTTCCGTATCATCAGGCACATTTTCTATCTAACCATAACGTTTTTGTTTCCCACAAACATATCTATTTAACATTTTTCACTAAATCCACTAATGTTATGCTATTCAGTGATCCTGTGAGATAATCCTGCATCCCTTTGAGTTGAGATGTAATGGGACAGCTCTCCTGACGAGAACAAGCATCTTTATTAAGAAGACAGCGATTGATCACCAGGGGGCCCTGAATCGCCTCAATTGTATCCAACAAATTTATTTCAGAAGGCGGCTTGCTTAACAAAAACCCCCCGTTTACACCCTTAGTACTTTGAACAAGTCCCGCCATATTTAGTTTTTGCAGTAACTTGCATGACAACTGATACGAAACATCCTCTTCTTTTGAAAGATTCCGTGAAGAGATTAAACCATCATTAAAACGCGTAGCAAGGTTCACCATTAAACGCAACGCGTAATCAGTATTTCGTCGAATTATATCCATAATTACTTATCCCCTCCAATATGGGACTATTATAGTCCTATATTGGAGGTTTGTCAACAATAATTTACGAAAAAAAGCATTGGTAAACACGTCATTACCCCCTGAACATCACGGTAGGAGCAGACCCCCGTGTTTGTCCTTTAAACAATACGGTTGTCCGGAAGTTATAGAGGATTTGTTCTTGTACAATACTCGGGAAATTTCAATTTGACCCCTTTTCGTAAAACAACAAAAGTTAGCAACATAAATATTGAATACGCGTACACGTTAGCTATAATGAAAGTAATCAATATATATACGTGTTGTTCAAGAAAAAATGAAACAAGATTGTTTCTTTAAAAAGAGATGGAGGAAAAATGAAAAGTAAATTGGGCGTTATTGTTTTAGTAGCTTTTAGTTTTGTTGTATTCGCGTCTTACAACGCGAGTGCCGGAGCTTATAATGAAGTGGAATCTAATAATACCAGACTAGACGCGCAAGATATTTCAAACGGTTTCACTAATTATGTCCCGTCAAATATCGCTAACTGGTCTGGCCATCCTTATAAGCATTCTGTCTCAGTCTATGGTACAGGTGACACAACCATTGATTACTACAAATTTACATTACTTGAAGAATCTTCGGTTATTTTCGACATAGATTACGGTTATTCTCAAAGTGGTCTTCCCGATAGCGTTGATACTTATCTCGCGATCTATAATGATGTAACCGCCGATTCTTTTATATCAACTTATGGTGGCGGCTATACTGATCCGGGTAGCGTTGACGGTCCCATTGCTGGACGTACCCCCGACCCGTGGATTTCACCGCGGGGAAAACTACAACCGGGCACATATTATGCCGGTGTTTTTGAAACTGTAATTAGAGGCAATACCGGTTATAACGAAGGTTTACATCCCGGCTCTACGTACGTTCTTCATGTAGCTTCAACCCATCCTGTCGCCATAACTCCGGAACCCGTTAGTTCAATACTATTTCTTCTCGGCAGCGGAGTTATAGCTTTTAGAAGAAAATTCTCCAGGTAGAACACTAATCATATAAAAAAGGGCGGAAAAAATTCCGCCCTTTTTTTGTGCCTAATACACATTATAAAACTACGAAGAATAACCTTCACGCGAAGATCAAGGGGGCAACAAATTAAGTGTTGTCCCCTCCAACTTATTCCCACGTGATCCCGGATACCCCGGATCAAATCCGGGATTCCGGGATGACAACTAGAACGAAGACCAAGGGGCCAGACCTCGAAATTAGAAATAAGATTGGTTGCTTCTTTCCTCAGTCCCTTATCCTTCACCATTTCACTTTTCACTCCCAACGCGACTTTATTCTCCACCGAACACTAAAAAAAAGAAAGAAAGAAAGGAACCCTCGGCATCCAGGAATCCTGCGAAGAAAAAACTTATCGTCATCCCGGAATCCTGCGAAGAAAAAACTTATCGTCATCCCGG
>JAGLIU010000285.1 GCA_023142805.1 Candidatus Omnitrophota bacterium
GTTCGAACCCAGTATCGCCCACCATGTTCTTTACCCGGGAAAGAACGACTCTTAGGGGCGCGGGGAACAGGAAAATTTGTCGGGTTTTTTGACATATTGGCATTGTTATGGTTGGGCGAGTGGCGGAATTGGCAGACGCAAAGGACTTAAAATCCTTCGGTCGCAAGACTGTGAGGGTTCAAGTCCCTCCTCGCCCACCAGAGTACCGGAGGCAGCCGGAGCTTTCAAGAGTGAACAGTTGCTGATCTTATAAATTAGAGGTTAGAGAGTATAAAATGGTGAAAGAAGTGAACGAAAAATTACAGATATTAAGACATAGCGCGTCTCATATTTTGGCTGACGCGATAAAAAGACTGTATCCCGGAGTTAAACTCGCGATAGGTCCGGCTATAGAGGACGGATTTTACTACGATTTTGATTTTTCAGGATGTGAACTTTCAGAGGAAGGCCGGGGGAATTTCTTAAAGCCGGAAGATCTTCCGAGGATCAGGAAAGAAATGATCAAGATCATCAAAGAAAACTCTGATTTTGAAAGAATAGAGATGAATAAAAAAGATGCCCTGAAAAAGTTTAAAGAAATCGGAGAAAATTATAAAGTAGAACTTATTGAGGGGTTGGAAGACGATGTGGTTTCGATATATAAACATGGAGGGTTTGAGGATCTTTGCAAGGGGCCTCATCTTGAAAGCACGAAAAAGATCGGAGCTTTCAAATTATTGTCTATTGCCGGAGCGTATTGGAAAGGGAGTGAAGCCAATGCCATGTTGCAGAGAATATACGGCACGGCATTTGAGACAAAAGATGAACTTAACGAGTTTTTGAGGATAAGAGAAGAAGCCCAGAAAAGGGATCACAGAAAACTTGGAAAAGAATTGGAACTTTTCAGTTTTAATGATCTTGTGGGAGCGGGACTTGTTTTGTATCACCCTAAAGGAGCAATGCTTAGACAATTAATAGCGGATTATATAACAAAGAAACATATAGCAAAGGGGTATCAACTGATAACCAGTCCGCAGATATTAAAAAGTGACATATGGGTGAAGTCGGGCCATTATGAATATTACAAAGAGAACATGTATATATTTGACGTAGATGGCCAGGAATTTGCCGTAAAACCTATGAATTGTCCCGGACATATATTAGTTTACGCGTCTAAAAAAAGAAGTTATAAAGAACTTCCGATCAGATTTTTTGAATTGGGGAATGTATACCGACATGAAAAATCAGGAGTTTTACATGGGTTGTTACGCGTAAGAGGGTTTACGCAGGATGACGCGCACATATTTTGCTTAAAGGAACAGGCGGAAGAAGAGATCATAAAAGTTATAGATTTTGTGGATGAGACTCTTAAGGTTTTTGGGTTTGACGAGGTAGAAGTGGAGTTAAGTACACAACCCGAGAAATATATAGGCTTACAGGAAGATTGGGAGGAGGCGACGACTGCTTTAAAAAACGCTTTGGAAAAGAAAAAAATAGAATATGATATAAACGAGGGAGACGGAGCGTTTTATGGTCCGAAAATAGATATAAAGCTTAAAGACGCTTTAGGTAGATCCTGGCAATGCGCGACAATACAATGTGATTTTGCGCTGCCGGAAAGGTTCGACCTTAAATATACCGATTCTGACGGGCGGGAAAAACGTCCCATAATGCTTCATCGGGTTATCTTGGGAAGCTTGGAGAGATTTATGGGCGCGGTAATAGAACATTATGGAGGAGATTTTCCGGTATGGCTGGCACCGGTACAGGTTATGTTGGTGCCTATAACGGACGCGCACGCGCAATATAGTGAAAATGTAGCGAAAGAGCTGAAAAAGCTTGGATTTCGCGTTGATATAGATAAACGGTCGGAAAAAATGCAAAAAAAAATAAGAGACGCGGAACTCGCGAAAATACCCTACATGGCTATTGTCGGGCAAAAGGAGATCGAAGAAGGTACGGTGTCTCTTAGAAGCAGAAAAGAAGGCGATATCGGGGCAATAAAGAAAGAGGATCTTATCGTCAGGTTGCGGGAAGAAACAAAAGCGGCCACTGTTTACTAAAAAAGGAGGAAACAATCGTTTACAAACCGGGTTACAAGAGGGGTCAGAGGCCATCTAACAAAGATTACGTTCGAGTGAATGACAACATTAGGGCGGCTAACGTAATGTTGGTAGATGAAGAAGGCAATCAGTTAGGTGTAGTGGATATTCGTACAGCGGCAACTAAAGCAAAAGACGCGGGGTTGGATCTGGTTGAGGTCGCGTCAAAAATGGATCCGCCGGTATGTCGTATTATGGATTACAGCAGATATAAGTACGAACAGGAGAAGAAGCAAAAATTAGCCAAGAAAAAACAGCATGTTACTCATATGAAAGAAATGAGATTTAAGCCAAAGATCGAAGAACATGATTATCAGGTAAAAATTAAACACATAAAGGAATTTTTAGAAAAAAAAGATAAAGTTCGAGTGATGTTAAGGTTTCGGGGACGTGAAAGTGTTCACAAGGAACTGGGGTTGGACCTCTTGAAACGTGTCGCGAAAGATGTATCCGCTTTAGGGGAAATGGAATCTCCTCCTAAGGTAATGGGAAAAACCGTAATAATGACACTCGTGTTGAAGAGCTAGAAGAAGGAGAGAGAAATGCCAAAGTTAAAGACAAGTAAAGCCGCGCAAAAAAGATTTAAATTAACCAAGTCGGGTAAAGTAAAAAGGCAGAAGGAAGGCGCAAGACATATTTTGACGAAAAAGTCAAGAAAACGCAAGCGTTCTCTTAAAGCGAATACGATGGTTGATAAGACATTTAGTAAAAAAATAAAAGCACTGTTACCGTACGCGTAAACGGTAAAGAGTTATTTAGATAAGGAGCGATACCATGACAAAAGTAAAACACGCGGTAAGTTCGCGGAAACGAAGCAAAAAAGTCTTGAAAGCTGTTAAAGGACAGAGAGGCGCCAGGAGCAAACTTCTCAGAACCGCAAAAGAGTCTTTAAGAAAAGGGCTGGTTTTGAGCTATGGGGATAGAAAAAAGAAAAAAAGCAACTTTAGATCTCTATGGATAACCCGCATTACCGCGGCCTGCAAAGAAGAAGGGCTCTCTTACAGTAAATTTATCGCGGGGCTGAAAAAAGCCAGGATAGAATTGAACCGTAAAATGATCGCGGATATTGCCGCGACTGATAATCGCGGCTTTAAGAAACTTGTAAAAAAAATAACTGTTTAACTTAAACTTATGCGAAAGTTAACTCCTCCGCAGTTGCTGATCTTGAGTTTCCTGGGCGCCATAATCATAGGTACCATTGTTCTTTCTTTGCCTATAGCGACGAGTACAGGTGAAAGATTGTCATTGACGGATAGTTTGTTTACCGCTACAAGTGCTACTTGCGTTACGGGGCTTACCGTAATGGATACAGGCAGGAGTTTCTCTAGTTTT
>JAGLIU010000286.1 GCA_023142805.1 Candidatus Omnitrophota bacterium
CTCGTGCTCGTCGACTATCTCCAGCTCGCCCACGGCGACACGCCGACCCATCGCAAGGACCTGGAGATCGCGGAGATCAGCCACGGCCTCAAGGCGCTCGCCAAGGAGCTCGACATCCCGGTGATCGCCCTGTCGCAGCTCAACCGCGGCCCCGAGCAGCGCGACCCGGACAAACGGCGCCCGAACATGGGCGACCTGCGCGAATCCGGGGCGATCGAGCAGGACGCTGATGTTGTTATGCTGATCTTAAGAGAGGAGTATTACACTCCTACAGAAGAGAATAAGGGAATAGCGGAAATAATAATCGCGAAACAAAGACAAGGGCCGGTAGGTACGATAAAATTAGCGTTCCTTCCGGAATATACCAAATTCACTAATCTATCCAGGATAGAAGAGGAAGAGGGATTTTGATGAAAAAAAGAAGAATAATACCCGTTTTAATTATGATGTTAGCGGTCGCGGTTTCATGCTCATTGGGTTGGGCTCAGCAAGTCGGTACGTCCGGACAGAAGAGGATCGGGGCTATAAAGATAGAAGGGAACAAGTCTATAAGCACTATAACAGTGTTGAGTAAAATAAAAATGAAAGTTGGTGATGGTTTTGAAGAAAGCGCGTTGAACAAAGAACTTAAAAGATTGTACGCGACAGGGTATTTTGGGGATGTGTTTGTAGAAACCATAGATCAGCCGGAAGGGGTAACCGTTATTTTTACCGTGGTGGAAAAGCCGAGGATAAAAGAGGTTAAGTTCAGCGGTAACGCTAAGGTAAAAGATAAACACCTTGAAAAACAAATAGCGGTTAAAGAAGGAACTCTTTTAGATTTTCATATAATAAATCAGGATGTTGTGAAAATAAGAAATTATTATACCGAACAGGGATACAGTTCCGCTACGGTTGATTATAAGATCAACACGGATCAGTATACAGACAAGATCACGGTTGTATTTGTGATAGACGAAGGACACCCGTTGAGGATAAAGTCTATTGAGGTGGAAGGGAATATAAATGTCTCTGATAACGAGATAAGAAAATTTATGTCGACTAAAACCGCTTGGTGGTTTATTCGTAAAGGTTCATTTAACGAAGAGGAATTTGCCGGGGATATGGATAGAATAAAAACCTTTTATAGGAGCAAAGGGTTTTTGGATGTTCAAGTTACAAGTAAAGAAAAATATTCTGATGACGGAGAGAATATGTATCTGACAATCGTGATAAATGAAGGCAAAAAATATCTTATAGGGGCTCGGGTGATCAAAGGGGAACTGTCTTTTCCTGAAGAAGAAATTCGAGATATTATAAAGGTGAGGGCGGGGGATCCTTTTGATTATCAGAAGATAAAAGAGGATCTGGATAATATCCGAACGTTCTATTATAACAAGGGTTATATGGATGCCGAGATAGACGTAAGACATAAATATAATCACCAGGATGATATGATGGATCTGACGTATGAAATTGTGTCTCATGATGAAATACAAGTTGGGAAGATCACTATCTTAGGTAATACAAAAACCAAAGATATTGTGATCAGGAGGGAATTGCGGGTTTATCCCGGAGAAAAGTATGACGGAAACAAACTTAAAAAAAGTAAAGAAAGAATCTATAATCTGGGTTTTTTCGAGGATGTGTATTTTGAAACAATACCTACCGATAAGAAAAATGTTAAAGATCTTAATGTTTCCGTCAAAGAGACAAAGACCGGCGAACTTTCTTTCGGAGGAGGATATAGTTCTGTAGACGCGTTTATCGGATTTGTGCAGGTAAGGCAAAGAAATTTTGACATATCGGATTTTCCAACGTTTACAGGTGGCGGACAGGATCTGACCATACGCGGAGAAATGGGGAGTTCAAGACAGAACTATTTGTTGAGTTGGACCGATCCATGGATATTTGGATATCCGTATTTATTCGGATTTGATGTTTACAGGAACGAACATCAAAAATACGGTAGTTCCGGATACGATTATGATGAAACGCGTACAGGAGGGTCTTTAAAACTTGGGAAAAACCTGACAGATGAGTTAAGCATGGGTTTGGTCTATAATCTTGAAGAGATAGAAATATCGAACGTTCCTTCCGATTCATCACAAGATTTCTTAGACGAGATGGGCACGAATCTTGTGAGCCGCTTAACCTTGAATACTCAGTATGATACACGAGACAACAAATATACCCCGACCAAAGGTTTAGTTACGGGTTTTTCCATAGAAAACGCGGGAGGATTTATAGGCGGGGATAAAGATTTTTTGAAATTCTATTCATATACAAGTTTTTATCATAGTCTTTTGGACAACGTTGTTCTTGAATTGAAAGGGCGAGGCGGCGTCGCGGGAGCGTACGGGGATACAAAAGAAACGCCCGTATACGAAAGATTTTATGCCGGTGGAGCCAGGACCATTCGAGGATATAGTGAAAGATCTGTTGGTCCAAGAGACAGCGCGGGACATTCTCTGGGAGGTGACGCGATGATCCTGGGGAATGCTGAAGTAACGTTTCCGATATTCAAAAAAATGATAAAAGGCGCTGTATTTTATGATGTAGGTAATGTAACGGCGGACATCGGGGATATTTTTGGTGATTTTGGATATAAACAAGCCGCGGGGTTAGGTGTCCGCGTTAAAACACCGATAGGTCCGTTAAAACTTGACTATGGGTATCCGTTAAGCGATAATCATGAGGACGCGAAAGAGGGACAATTTT
>JAGLIU010000287.1 GCA_023142805.1 Candidatus Omnitrophota bacterium
AACCTCCGGCGGAATCACCCTCAACTAAATAAATTTCTGTAAGTGCCGCTTCTTTTTCGGAACAATCCGCGAGTTTCCCGGGCAAAGACCCGCTTTCAAGCGCCCCTTTTCTTCGCGTTAACTCTCTTGCCTTTTTCGCCGCTTCCCGCGCTCTCGCGGCAGTTAAAGCTTTTTTTGCTATTTGTCCCGCTACCGCCGGGTTCTCCTCAAGATACGCCCCCAGCATTTCGTTAACCGCGGTTTCTACTATTCCTTCTACGTCAGAATTCCCTAATTTTGTTTTTGTCTGTCCTTCAAATTGAGGATTAGGTATTTTTATACTTATCACCGCCGTCAGTCCTTCACGAGTATCGTCTCCTGAAAGCCCCTCCCCTTTTATAAGACCCCTGTTCTTCCCATAATTTTTTACGGTTCTTGTTAGCGCCGATTTAAACCCGGTTAAATGCGTTCCTCCCTCGGTCGTACTTATATTATTCACAAAACTATAAATATTTTCCGAATATCCTTCGTTATATTGCATCGCGACTTCCAAGATCACATTTCCTTTTTCTTTTTCGAGATAAATTATTTTCTTATGCAGAGGTTTTTTATTTTTACTCACATGTTCCACAAAAGAAGAGATCCCTCCTTTATAGAAAAACTCATCTTCCTTATCCGTTCTCTCATCTTTTAAAGTTATTTTTACGCCCTTATTAAGAAAAGCCAACTCTCTCAACCGTGTAGATAATATATCATAGCTAAAAATAACGGTCTCTTGAAATATTTCTTCATCGGGCGTAAACGTTACAGCCGTTCCGGTTGTTTTTGTTTTCCCGAGAACTTTTAGTTTCGACACAGCTTTTCCGAAATTATATTCCTGGTGGTAGATCTTTCCTTCCCGTTTGATCTCTACGTCCAACCGCTCGGATAAACCGTTTACAACGCTTACACCGACACCATGTAACCCTCCGGACACTTTATATACTCTATGATCAAATTTTCCTCCGGCATGAAGGGTAGTCATAACAACTTCCACTCCGGGTTTCTTCATTTTTTCATGGATGTCTACAGGAATACCCCTACCGTTATCTTTTACCGTTATACTTTCGTCTATATGAATAACTACATCAATTTTATCGCAATACCCGCCCATAACTTCATCTATGGAATTATCCACAACTTCATATACTAAATGGTGCAGCCCCTTTTTCCCGGTATCTCCGATATACATCGCGGGTCTTTTTCTCACAGCCTCAAGTCCTTCTAAAACCTGAATGGTAGTCGCGTCGTATTTCTTTTTTTCTTTTTTCGTTTCTTTTTGTTTCTCATCCTTCTTTTTAACCATCTTCTCCCCTTTTCTGTATACTAAAGCTCCATTTCCCCGATCCTAAACCTTATGTCTTTCGCTTTTTTCTTTCCTCTATATTCAGAATTGAATTTTTCGAGTATTTTCCTTTTTTCAAGCGTCACTCTATAAAGCCACCCTGAATTTTCCACAAGAACAACCAGTGTTCCTTTTTTAAAACTCACCGGTCTTGTATGTTTTTTTATTTCTTCATCCGCGGCACACCTCCAGGCATCCATAACCGCGTTTCCTTTTTTACCGGGCCCTGTTTCTATTTTTTTTAACAGCCCGTCTATTATGCCCCTTAAATGCCTGGCTCCGTCTTCCATTTTTTTATCCGTATCTCTTTTTTGATTCCGTCTTCCTCCACCATTGTCATCTCGACCGAACAAACGTAGTGAGTGGAGAGATCTTTTCCCATTCCAACTATACTTTAGATTCCTCCACTCGCTTACCTTCCTCCTTCGCCTTTTCATTATATATTATCTGGCTACGGCGGATAGATTGGTTCGCTCGGTCGGAATGACACACTTTTCCCGCTCCAATCTCAATCCCGCTTTTTAAACAGTCAACTGCATAGGCAAGACTACATAAGTATATTCATCGCCTTTTCTTAAAACTCCGGGTTTATTAGAATCGTCCACTTCGAACACTATTTCTTCATCTTCCAGGTTTTTTAAAACATCTATTAAATAGCGCGGATTAAACCCTATCTCTACATCTGTATCTCCGCTATAGTCTATGTCTATCTCTTCTTTTGCTTCTCCAAGATACGGTGTATTCTTAGATATAGTCATTTTTTTCTTTTTTATATTGATCTTTATCGCCATTGAATCCTGATCCGTAAAGATACTGGCTCTTTTTGTAGCCGCTAAAAAATCATAGCGTGATACTTTTAATTCTTTTTGTGTTTTTTTAGGAATAACGTTTTTATAATTCGGATACTCCCCTTCTATGAGTCGTGACAAAACCAGACTATTCCCGAAAGAAAATAAGATCTGGTTCTCTCCAAATTTAATAGTTATATCTCCCTCATCCGCAAGCATCCGCTTAACTTCTTGTATAGCTTTAATGGGTATTACGGTACTTCTATCCACTAAAGTTTTTTTATCGAGGGTTTTCTTGTTTATCGCGAGCCTCCTACCATCAGTTGCCACTATATTTATTTTTTCCCCTTTGACTGTAAAATAAAGTCCGTTCAGTATATACCTGCTATCATCCTTACTTATAGCAAAATCCGTTAAATTGAACATCTTTTTCAATATGGATTGTTTTATATTAATTGAGTCTTTGTCTTTAAACGTGGGAAGTTGTGGAAATTCTTCTTTTGGAAGCCCTATTATCTTAAATTGAGCTTTTCCGCTCTTTATACTCATAAAATTGTTCTTTTTAACAGTTAAAGTTATATCACTTCCTTCCGGCAAGGCTCTGATAATATCAAAAAACTTCCGAGCGGGAACTGTTATAGCTCCTTCCTGCGTGATAGAACAAGGTACGGTCGAACAAATACCTATATCCAGATCTGTAGCTGTTAATTTAAGCTCATTTTTGTTTGCCTCTAATAAAACGTTGCTTAATATAGGTAAACTACTTTTTTGGGAAACCGCGTTTTGAACTATCTGAATACTTTCAACTAAAATGTCTTTTGTAATTTGTAAATCCATTCTATCCTCCTGTTGTTATACTTTTTAAAAAATAGTAATAGTTGTAGTACAAGGAGCTGTGGGTTTGTGGATAACTATAGTAACTTAATTAAACTAAAGAAGTTACAAAGGGTAAAAGCTGTGGATAAAAACGAAAAAACTGTTAATAACCATGTAAAAACCCTAAACTTATCCACATTTTATCCACAGCTAAAATAAAGACCTATTTCTTTATTAATACCGTTAATTTATCTATAACCGACTTGGTTTTGTCTATACTGGTGGTCTCTTTCCCTATTTTGTCACAGGCATGAAGAACCGTAGTATGATCCCTCCCTCCAAAAAAACGACCTATATCCGGGAGAGAATGATCCGTTAATCCTCGCGACAAAAACATCGCGATTTGCCGGGGGTAGGCGATAGCCCGGGTTCTTTTCTTAGTTTTCATGTCTTCTTCCGTAATATTAAAAAAGCCTGAAACAACTTGTTGGATTAACTTAATTGTTATTTTTTTCTCTTCCGCGGAGATCATTTCTCCCAGGACTTCTTTCGCCAGGGCAACAGTCATTTTTTTACCGGTTAGTTCCGCGTAAGCAACTACCCTAATGAGCGCGCCTTCCATTTCTCGTATATTTGTTTTAACATGTTCCGCGAGAAAGTAAAGAATTTCTTTAGGAACCGATACGGCTTCGGATTCGCTTTTCTTTTCCATGATAGCTACACGTGTTTCAAAATCCGGAAGCTGAAAATCCGCGATCAGACCCCAGGCAAAACGAGAAACCAGGCGTTCTTCCAATCCGCTGATCTCTCGAGGAGAGTGGTCGCTGCAAAGAACGATTTGTTTGTGCGCGTCGTACAAAGAATTAAACGTATGAAAAAACTCCTCTTGAGTAGATTCTTTACCCGCTATAAACTGTATGTCATCAATTAAAAGAACATCCACGTTTCTATACATAGCGCGGAATTTAGGAGTGGTTTTAGTCCTGATAGCGTTTATAAGTTGGTTCATGAACTCTTCGCTTGAGATGTATAAAACTTTTGAACGCGGAGATTTTTTTAAGACCGCTTGACCTAAAGCCTGCATAAGATGTGTTTTTCCAAGGCCCACCCCGCCGTAGAGAAATAAAGGGTTGTAAACTTTAGAGAGTTTTTCGGTAACAGCTAATGCCGCGGCATGAGCGAATCTGTTGCTTCCTCCCACAACAAAATTTTCAAAAGTATAATTTAAGTTAAACCCCAAAGTTTGATAATGGCTTTCGGGTAAAGAACGGGAACCCGGGAGGATCGACTTAAGCCAGTTTCCCGAAGCGTCTTTGTTTCCTGAAGCAGGCACGGACGCGGAAAGTTTATTTTTATGAGAAGCTGTTGGCGGCGAGATTTTAGAAACCGCGGAAGCAAAAACTTTTGAAGGATCACCGGCTTCTTTATTTTCGATGATCTCAAATGTGATGTTCAATGAAGTTCCCGAAACATGCTGAACGGTGGAAGATATCAAGCTAATATATTTTTCTTTGATCCAGTTCTCAAAAAACTTATTAGGGACACTAAGCGTGAGCACGTTTTCCTTTATTGAAATTTGCCGTATGGGAAGGAACCAAGCGGAGAAAACCTGCTCGTTTACCTCGCTGCGTAAATTATTTAAAGCTTTTTTCCAGATAGTTTCCATAATAAATCGCGAAAATCAGACAAAAAAAAGAATCCACAGATAATAAAAGTTATCCACAAACAACTCACCCGGATATCAACAAGTTATCCACAGGGTGACACAAGAAAGAGTTGTCAACGGATATCGAAATTCATTATATACAGAGGACGTTTTTATGGCAAGCGTTTTTTTGAATATTTTTATCACAAAAGAGCAGTCATTTTTCTTGACTTCGGGTTGTCGTATGATATAATCATAAATCAAAAATCCAAGTATCGTAAAAATAGGATATAAGAAGGAGACTTTTTGTGAAGAAAAACTTAAAAACTAAATCAAACCTAAAACGCAAGAGAAAACACGGGTTTCGTAGCCGTTCAAGTGATAAAAACGGACAAGAAATATTAAAACGTAGGAGAAAAAAGGGAAAGAAAGTCCTAGCTGCGTAATAACAGTGAAGATCCAGCACATTTTAAAAAAAGAAGACTTCACAGAAATACTGTTGAAGGGAAGAAAAATACACGGAGAGATAGTGGTTGTCTATATTTCTCCCCGGGAAGACCTGCGGAGAAAGACTGTATCTGTAGGAGTGATCATTTCTAAAAGACTCGCCAGTTTAGCTGTAAAAAGAAACCATCTGAGGAGAGTTATCTACGCATATTTTAGAGGACATGAAAGCCCTTCTTTGAAAGGGAGAAAAATAGTTGTTAGGTTAAAGAGCAATGTTAACAAGTATGGGAAGAAAGAGCTGTCCGGAAGAGTGCGAGAAGAACTAAGAAAGCTTACAAGGATAACAGCATGAAAAACATTGTCATAATAGGGATCAAAGGGTATAAAAAATTTATAAGTCCTTTATTTAAAAGAAATTGCAGGTTTTATCCAAGCTGTTCGGAATATGCTATAGAAGCGATAGAAATTGATGGATTGGCAAAAGGAAGCCTTAAAGCCGTGTGGAGAATCCTAAAATGTAATCCTTTTTCTCGAGGAGGATTTGATCCCGTGAAAAAGAGGTAAAAAAGGAAAATTTATGGAAAAACGATTGATAGTAGCGATTGCGGCATCATTATTGGTTCTTTTGGTGTTTCAAAAAATAAACCCGCCAAAAAAAACTCCCACAAAAGGACAAATGACTTTTGTCCCAGCCGAAACAGTAAATAAACAAATCGAGAGAAAAGAAAAATCTTCGGAAGAAGCGTTTAAAGAACAAGCGCAAACAGAACTCAAGGAAGAAAAAACGGTGATAGAGACCGACACATTTTATTTGTCCTTTTCCGATATAGGGGGAAGCCTGGAGAAAATAATTTTAAAGGAATATCAGGAGAAAGGACAAGAACAAGTGCTTGTGGACAATTCTTCATCAAAAGAAATGATTTTTGCGATGAAAAGTCCGACAATACCGGGTCTCACAAAAAGAAAATTTAAGCAAACAAAAAGCGACAATTTTCTAGCGTATACCTTCGAAGATCCGGGAAAAGTGAAAGTAATAAAAAAGTACGAGTTTTATAACTCCTTGGATTATATAGTGTTAGATGTTTCAACAAAAAATATATCTTCGGAACATATTTATTTGTCATATCAGCTTAACGGTCCGACGAATCTTAAACAAGTGAGCCAAGTAGCAGGAAGAAGTTTTTTGGAAGCATGTACCATGGAAAACGATAAGCTTTGGAAAGTTAAGAGCGGAAAAGCGTTGCAGAAAAAAACAGGACAGATCTCTTGGA
>JAGLIU010000288.1 GCA_023142805.1 Candidatus Omnitrophota bacterium
GGACTAATCAAATAAGTGGTGGCGAGTTGATGCGTGTGGCGATCGCCCGTGCTATTGTTCAGAACCCAAAGGTTATATTAGCTGATGAACCGACGGGGACATTAGATTCTCATAACGGGGAAATCATAGCGGAGCTGCTTATAACGATGGCAACTCCTAATTGCTCGGTTGTATTTGTAACACACAGTAGAGATTTTGCTTTAAAGGCAGACCGGATTATGTATCTGAAGGATGGTTGTCTTGACGTTACGTGATAATGTTAAAAAACAGGATATTGATCTATTATGGATTTCTTTGAAAACGAAAGAATTACTCGATTATATTGTCTTTTCTTGATCGTTATTCGAAATGTATTTTCTCTTCATTTGCAGAATATTCTTACGTTATTAACGATGTCTATCGGAGCCATGACCCTGGCAGCAACACTTTTTGTGGGTGAAGGCGCTCGTTTACGGTTATGGGATGATCTGGACCGTTTGATGGGAAACCGTGTTATTGTGCGTCCTGATGCGGGCCCGGATAACGCTTTACTTAAAAAAAGGCCGCATGCACTTTTTACAACCGCAGATTTTAACTATGTAAAAGATCACCTTAAAAGTGCAAACTATGTGGTGCCTAGATATTTCGGGAGGAGTGTTGTTGAATATAAAGATAAACATTTTAATCTGCCGGTAGACGGTATCGTCACGGAACAGGAACAAGAACAGTTTTTTCAACCAATTCACGGGCGCAGTTTTTCTCCTTCAGCCCGAAAAGCATTAATTTGGGAATGTTTGATAACAGAAGAAACCGCAAAATTCTTAAAAATCAACCTTGAAGAAGGATCGACAATAAAAGTTGGTAAGCAGAGCTTTCACATTGTTGGTATTGTGCCGGATCCTCCAGAAACAGATAGAAGATTTCAATCAAGGATTGTTGTTCCGTTTTTTGCGGCTCAGCTACTATGGGGACGTCCGGGATCTTATGATAATCTTGTGGTCTCATGGGATAATTCTCAGGAAATGGAAATGAATCTTGAAGCATTACGATCCGCTTTGGATAAATGCCGGGCGCCTAATGCGTATTATCTTTCTTCTTCGCAATTTAAACTGAAGAAGAGGAAAAGTATTGTTATGAATTTTATGGTTCTTGGGGCAACACAGGCATTGTTTAGTATTATCGTTGCTTCCATGGGGGTCATAAATGTTATGTTATCGAATGTCATAAAGAGAATGCATGAATTTGCGATCAGAGTCGCAATGGGAGCTCAACATAGAGATCTGGTCTTTTTAGTGCTTACAGAAAGTTTTATGCTGGGCCTTATAGGTTCATTAGTGGGGATTATTCTTGCTGTTACCATATCTCCCTGGATATGTCATCTTATAGGAAGCAAAATTTCTGAAGCTACACAGTTGAGTCCTTATATCACGACAAAAGGAATCATTATACCGATAGTTGTATGCAGTTTAAGCGGATTACTCGCCGGGATCATTCCGGCAATATGGGTGAAGAGATTAGATATCTTATCCCATTTACGCGCTGAATAAAATGAAGACATACATAAGACTTCTATCCTATTTGTATCCCTATAAAGGCAGGATTTTTATAACCTGTATACTTTCGCTCTTTATCCTAGCCTTACAGGGTATTTCCGTCTGGGTAGGGGCAGGATTTATTGAAAAGCTGTTAACGGGAGAAGAATTTTATCCAATTGCAGCAAACAGCGGAAA
>JAGLIU010000289.1 GCA_023142805.1 Candidatus Omnitrophota bacterium
CGATATTTTATTCAGGGAGGTCTTATCAGGAATTACAGCTGACAGACAAGGTGAAGGAGACTTACAAGCAGTTTCTTAAATTTAGGCCGGCAACGGATAAATTCCGGTTGGCCGGTTTGGCTACGTTAGGAGAGATTTACGAAAGGGAAGGCAGGAGCAAAGAAGCTATTGTGGTTTATCGGGATATTGCCAGAAATAGTTCGGATGCCGGTTGGATAAATACGGCAAGGGAAAAAATTAATTTATTGAAAGGAGGAAAGAGGTAAATGGATTATAGTTTTATGAATATTATGATGGTAAGTCCGGTAGTGATGGGAGTTCTTTTATTCTGTTCCATTATGTTGATTGCTTATGCTTTAGAGAGGTGGGTTTATTTTGCCCGGGCGGGAAAGTTTAAAGATACTTATTGGGTTAAAGTTAAAACGCTTGCAGAACAAAACAAATTAAATGAAGCGATTATGGCTTCGAAGGAAGAAAAAGGATTATTTCCTCAGCTTATAAGAGTAGTACTGGAACAATCATCACAGCTTAACCGGTTAGACATAGAGGATACGGTGACTATTTATAAACAGCGAATTCGTGACCTTCTTTCCAGAAAAATGGGATTGTTTGGAACGATGAGTTTTATTTCTCCTCTTCTGGGACTGTTGGGAACGGTTCTGGGAATTATTCGTGCTTTTCATGATTTAGCTTTGTCGGGGTCAGGAGGTCCTACTATTGTAGCCGCAGGTATTTCCGAGGCATTGATTACCACTGTAGCCGGAATAGTAGTTGCTATACCGTCTGCGGTTATTTATAACATTCTTACTTACAAAATACGCGGTAAGATGACCCAGATAGACACTTGTACCCAGGAATTATTAATTCTTCTTTTCAGAAAGAAAAGAACAGCCAAAGCAGCGATGGCAGCTTCTCGCTCTATTTCTCATAAGGACGATAGGATTATAAAGTAGTAATGCGTAATTACTTCTATAAACAGGAGAAATATAAATGAGAAAAAGATCTACGGAAAAAGGAGAGTCAGGTGCCATTGCGGAAATAAATGTCACTCCGATGTGTGATCTTTCATTGACCCTTCTAATTATTTTAATGGTTATTTCTCCAATGATAATGCAATCAATGATAAAAGTTTTTTCTTCCAGTGCAGTAGCAAGTAGCGCTAAGGCAGCTAAAAAAGAAAAGCCGCTTTTTATTGATATCAGGGAGAAAGACATTTATTTAAACAACAGGAAGGTCCCATCTGATTTATATTTAGCTACCCATCTACTGGCGGAATTATCCAGAAAAGCGGATAAGAGTGTAATGGTGACGGTTCACCCGGCTGTTTTGCACGGGAAAGTAGTTCATACTTTAGATCTTATTAAGCAAAACGGCGCCAGTAAAGTTTCTTTAATAAAAAGACGAAGGAGAAAATAGGAGAATATAAAATGAGAGTTACAAGAACAGACGAAACACCTATTGGTGGGGTATATATCGCGCCAATAATAAATGTAGCCTTTGTTTTAGTAATTGTCTTAATGATGGTTGCTCCCATTGTGAATATTCCCAGTATTCCGGTGAAATTACCCGAAGCAGTAACTAAAGAATCTAAAGAGCAAAATGTTACGATTAGTTATTCAGAAGATGGAAGATTGGCTATAGATTCAGAAGAGATTGCCTGGGAGGAATTAGTTCCTGGACTGAGAAAAAAAATTGGTAAAAGAAGGAACGTATATGTTATAGTAAGGGCGGATAAAGATATTCCGTTTGGCAAAGTGGAAAAAATAATTGAGATTTTAGTCAAAAAAGTAAGAGCAAGAAGAATAGCTGTGGCAACCAAACAAAAAGTTAAAAAGATTAAAAGATGGTAAAGGGTGAAAAAGATACGGAGCAAAAAAACTTGTTTTGTATGTAAAAAAGATATATATTGTGTGTTCGCCAATAACATTCGTTATTTCTGTTCCCAAGCTTGATAGGGAAATAGCAAAAGAGGTAGTTTTTATATGGTTATAACAATAAAATTAATATCTCCCCGAATAAGTGATGAAGTAGTTTGCTGGGTATTAGCGGCGGTGCTGCATTTATTGCTTTTATTTTGGCAGGTAGACCCCATGAGGAATAAAGAAATACGCAATCCCATAATAAGTATAGATTATATAACCGAGGAAATAGGGCCTCCGATGGATTATCGTCGTGAGAAAAAAGAAG
>JAGLIU010000029.1 GCA_023142805.1 Candidatus Omnitrophota bacterium
TTTTCGGATGGGCAAAACCTGTACCTGTTAATCCCAGGAATTTTTCAAATCCCAGAAAAGGCATGATGCTTACCGCTTTGGCGGGTCCAGCCGCCAATTTTTTAATCGCTGTATTTTTCGCCTTTATTTTTAAAATGGGTATTTTCCCGGCACAATCTTTTGGTTGGACGTTTCTTTTATCCGGGATAATAATCAGTCTGATTTTGGGGATATTCA
Organism: Candidatus Omnitrophota bacterium; assembly: GCA_023142805.1. Classification (GTDB taxonomy): domain Bacteria; phylum Omnitrophota; class Gorgyraeia; order Tantalellales; family Tantalellaceae; genus JAGLIU01. The sequence continues at coordinate 217 of JAGLIU010000029.1, forward strand.
ACCTGATCCCGATACCTCCTTTGGATGGATCAAATATCCTTATCGCGGTTCTTTCTCCAAAGGCGGCCAAAAGCTATATGGAGCTTCGAAAGTACGGATTTGTTATACTTATGGCGCTTCTTTATTTGGGGCTTTTCGACAAGGTCATACTTCCTCTTGTAAGTATAATAACCAGATTATTAGTCGGCTAACCGGAGATATTCATGAAAGAAGATGAGGCGAAGGGAAGAATAATACGTTTATTTAATGATAAAGCGGATAGTTTTATTTCGGGGGAAGATATGTCCGCGGTTCTTGGATTTTCACGCGCGTCGGTATGGAAGTATGTAAAGAAATTGAGAAATGAAGGATATGCAATAGACGCTGTTTCGAATGTGGGCTACAAGCTGGTTTCGTCCCCGGATAAAATGTATGGTTATAATATTTTGACGGGGCTGGAGACTAAAACGCTCGGGCGGAAGACCATACATTATTACGCGAAAATTGTTTCTACAAACGTACAGGCGTACGAGCTTGCGGAAGAAGGCAGCCCGGAAGGGACTATTGTTGTCGCCGAGACTCAAACAGCGGGAAAAGGAAGATTAGGAAGAAAATGGATTTCTCCTGACTCAAAGGGAATATATTTATCCGTTATACTGAGACCTGAAATGGAGCTTGAGCGAATATCGACGATAACTTTAATTTCCGCCAACGCGGTTGTAAGAGCCGTAAAGAACATTTGCGATTTGAGTAATATAGAAGTGAAATGGCCAAATGACATTTTGTGCGGTGGTAAAAAAGTTTGCGGGATCTTAACCGAGATCAAAGCTCAGCCGGACAGTGTGGATTTTGTCGTATTGGGTATAGGGATCAATGTTAACGCGTTAGAAGAAGATATTCCGCCGGGAGGGACAAGTCTGAAGCTTGAAACCGGACAGAGGGTCGATCGAATGGACCTTGTAAGGAGTCTTTTGAAAGAAATAGAAACAGGATACACCACGTTTCAAAAAAACGGATTTGGACCGATACGGAACGAGTGTAGGGAGCTTTCCGCGGTTTTAGGTAAAAATGTATCAGTTTCACAGTATACGAGTGTTATTACCGGGAAAGCTATTGATATAGATGAGAACGGGGCTTTGGTCCTGGAGATCGGGAACGGAAGAACAAAAAAGATATTTAGTGGAGATGTTTCAGTTGAAAAAGTGAGGATAGAAAGTTAAATGATGAGATTATTAGTTGATATTGGAAATACAAACACTTCTATCGCGGTCGTCAAAGGCAAAAAGATCATAAAGCGGTATTTTGTGCATACTTCAAAAAAAAAGGGCGAAATTTCTTCACTTAAACGTTTATTAAGAGTACATATTGATAAAATTGATGATATTCTGGTAGTAAGTGTAGTCCCAAAATTTTTAAAGATAATAAAAGAAAGTTTAAAAAAAATATTTCCTTCCGCGGTTCTTGTAGTTATTGGCAAAGATAAGAAGGTTCCAATAGTAAATAGATATGAAAAACCGTTACAAGTAGGTCAAGACAGGCTTGTAACGGCATTTGCCGCCGTAAAAAAATATGGTGGTCCACTTTTAATTATTGATTTTGGGACCGCGGTTACTTTCGATTTTGTGAACAAAAAAGGGCAATATGAAGGCGGTCTTATTTTTCCCGGGATGAAACTGGGGCTCTCGGCTCTTACGCGGAACGCCGCATTACTTCCTAAAACCACACTTAGACCGATTAGAGGTCTTATCGGACGTAATACCCGGGATAGTATCAATAAAGGGGTATTATTAGGATACGCGTCACTGTGTGACGGGATGATCGAAAGAGTTCGGGAAAAATACGGAGAAACACTTAAAATTGTCGTGACAGGCGGTGATTCTATTCTGATCAGACCATATTCGGTTCATATTAAAACGATCGATAAGGATCTTATCTTTTTCGGACTTTGTCAGATTTGAGATTATGATAGAGGTGTTCTTCCCGGGTTTCCCGATAAAAAAAAGGCTTGACAGGAAGTGAGGTTATGGATAGAATAGTCAACTCATTAGCACTCGTTATTTTAGAGTGCTAATTTGATGAACGGGAATTTAACGTAAAATGAAAAAACGGAGGGAAAAATGAAAGTTAAACCATTAGGCGACAGAGTTTTAGTTGAAGTGCTTGAGGCGGAAGAGATGACAAAAAGCGGGCTGGTATTACCTGATAACGCGAAAGAAAAACCTCAGCAGGCAAAAGTTATTGCTGTTGGAAAAGGAAAAGTTTCTGATGACGGAAAAACGATCGTCCCGGAAGTAAAAACGGACGATATAATTCTTTTTGGAAAATATTCCGGAACGGAATTGAAGATAGATGATAATGCTTTGCTTATGCTGAGAGAAGATGATATTTTGGGTATAGTGGGCTAATGTCCTGATGGTCTTGGACGTTTTTTAATTTTTAAGGAGGAAAAAATGGCAAAACAGTTACAATTTAGTGATGAAGCGCGTAGATTGATCTTAAAAGGTGTTGAGAAACTTGCAAAAGCTGTTAAGGTTACACTAGGCCCTAAAGGTAGAAATGTTGTTATAGAAAAAAAATTTGGCGCTCCGACAATAACAAAAGACGGAGTTACAGTCGCGAAAGAGATCGAACTTGAAGACGTTTATGAAAATTTGGGTGCCGAGATGGTAAAAGAGGTTGCTTCTAAAACCAGTGATATCGCGGGAGACGGTACAACTACGGCTACGGTTTTGGCTGAAGCCATCTATAAAGAAGGACTAAAAAATGTTACAGCCGGAGCAAATCCTATGCAGTTGAAAAAAGGGATTGAAAAAGCTGTTACAATGGTTGTGGCAGAACTCAAAAAAATGTCTATAGCGACGAAAGATAGCGAAAAAATAGCACAGGTAGCTACAATAGCGGCAAACAATGATAAGGTTATAGGAGAAAAAATCGCTGAAGCTATGACAAAAGTCGGGGCCGAAGGTGTTATAACCGTTGAGGAAGGTAAAAGCCTTGAAACAACACTTAAACTTGTTGAAGGTATGCAGTTCGATCAGGGATATC
>JAGLIU010000290.1 GCA_023142805.1 Candidatus Omnitrophota bacterium
GTTTCATATAGTGCGAAATGTGAGTCTTAATTTCCTGATTAACCTGTTGAAGTATCTCCAAACATTAATTGAAGGAGGTGCTACTATGAATAACTCAACATTGGAACGAAATAAAATCACCCTTAAGGGTTGAATTGCTCAAACGATTGGTTTCAATGAATACCATGGTCGGAGTATCTTGCTGGCGAAATTAGGAGTATGATCCTCTCCTCAAAAATTGGGTCACCCTGTTTTTAGCTACCGATACTTGGATTTGGTTTTAGGAACAAGCGATTACGATCAGATGAAAGAACTCGCTATGTAAATAATGAACGATCGAGAGACTGTGCTGTCCAGACTCCAAGCTAAATACAACGAACTATTTCCGCAAATTGAAAATGTAAATGGAAAGATCGCGAAGGATATTCTCAGTATTGTTTCTAAAAACCGTGAATAAAAATGCGAATTCTGTAACCATTAAATATAAAGATCATATATGGAATCCATAAAAAAAACGCTTTTTTTACCAATTGAAATAATAGCCCGTGAGTTGGACTCCAAATTACTTCTTGCACACAGAGCTCTTGACAAAGGCTATTCAGTAGTGGTGGGAACTAAAGGCGCAGTTAAGAAAACAGCGCGTGCTTATGGAAGTGGTATATATTTCTACAAAGACCACTCTCCTTTATCATCTCTTCTGCTTCAAGAACTCCACCTTGCCGGTCTGAAAATTGTTGTGTTGGATGAGGAAGGACTTGTTTGGCCGTCGTCAAATATGTATACCAAACGCATAGATGATAGGGTATTTCAGATTAGTGAAGCTATTTTTGCTTGGGGCCAGAAGCAGTATGAGGTATTAATAAATACCTCGGCAGGACATGAAAAAAAAACTCACATCGTTGGGAATCCACGGTTTGATATCCTGCACTCAAAATATCGTCAATACCTTAAAGATCAATCGAAACATCATTTGGTATTCCCGGATAAGAGTTATGTTTTGATAAATAGTGCGTTTACACCGGGAAATTGGAACCCTTTATTGTATGGGACACCTTCCTATGTTGAACATATGCGGGACCGAGGACTTATTCATAATGATGAGGATTTTAACTTCTATACAAAAGTAAGTGAGAATACGGCTAAACTGTTCGACTCCTACGTATCTCTCCTAAAAAGGCTCAGCAAGTCTTTTCCGGATACCAAGTTTATAGTTCGACCACATCCAGATGAAAACCAGGAACGATGGCACAATATTTTTGATTCCTTTCATAACGTTATTGTTGAAAACAGTGGTAGTGCTATCTATTGGATCATGAATGCAAAAGTACTAATTTATACTGGCTGTACAACTGCAATAGAAGCATGGGCAATGAACAAGCCAACCCTTCGTTACCACCCGATTCCTGAAACTGAATTCGGACCATATCTTCCGAACAAATTTGGAAAAACTATCAAAACGGAAAAAGAAGTGGTCGAAGAGTTAAAGGCCGTGCTAAGCAGTCCGGGAGATAATCGGTTCGATGTGGACCCTGATTATGTCCAA
>JAGLIU010000291.1 GCA_023142805.1 Candidatus Omnitrophota bacterium
TCTTTTGTTAGCTCTGTTTTTAACCTGGTTTTGCCAATTGAAGGGACGTGTTATGTCAGAGCCACGTAAAACTATTGCAAGCTTTTTTAAGGTGGCAGTCCGTCGTTGCAACCATGCGCACAGTTAAGGCAATGGTATTAAATATGGCAGGAGTAAAACATCTCGGTAACTAAAGTCTGCATCCTAACATCAAAAGGTACGCTCAAAATTCACCGGGGTGGTGGCGGAAAGTCATTGAGTGATCATAACGGATTATAGAAGGAGCTATTTATGCAATTCCCATTCAAAATGGCATTAGTCACCGGCGGCGTATGACCTCATCGAACGTAAGCATAATAATTCCAGCTTTCAACGAAGCGGAAGTAATCGGCTCTATAGTGAATTCGATTCTTTCAGCGTTTCCTGAGTCCGAAATAATAGTTGTTAATGACGGCTCAACAGATAGTACTGCTGAGGAAATAGTTGTATCAGGGGTAATTGTCCTAAATCATGATCATAATCGGGGTTACGGCGCTTCTTTAAAGACCGGAACACGTGCCGCAACGCGGGATTATATCCTTTTTTGCGATGGAGATGGTCAGCATTCGGTTGAGGACGTGAGAAGATTGATAAATGAATGTGATGGTTATGACTTGGTGGTCGGGGCGCGGAATTCAGATTCTCATCAGCCGATTATTCGACGTCCTGGCAAGGTTATAATGAAAAAATTTGCAGAATTACTTGCAGGCACAACAATTCCTGATCTCAATTCCGGTTTGAGAATATTTAAACGAGATACGCTCATGCGGTATCTGCACCTGATGCCGGATGGCTTTTCATTTTCAACGACAAGCACGTTTGCGATAATGAAAAGTAACCGGAAATATAAGTATATTCCTATTAAGGTAAAAAAACGCGCCGGAAAAAGTACCGTAAGCCAGTTAAAACATGGTCCTCAGGCCCTATTGTTAATTTTGAGATTGGCCGTGCTGTTCGAGCCGCTAAAGGTATTTTTAACCGTGGCAGGAGTACTTTTTGTTTTAAGCATTATCAGTTTTCTTTTAGACTTTTTCAGCACAGGCGGGATAGCAGATACAACCGTACTATTATCTATTGCAACCATTATAATTTTCATGTGCGGTCTTCTATGTGATCAGGTTTCCGCAATGCGCAGAGAAAAACATGAGTAGTGATTTTTCTACGATGCCCAGAGTCATAATATTTCACTGTTTGTGTTTTAGTTCTATATTGAGCATTGAAAATTTAAAAATAATAAGGAAATGATTATGAGCATCAGAAGTCCACAGGCAAGGTTTAGAATTAATTCATCGCTCAATGATTATGTCAAATCGTTTAAGGCTTTTGCATTCAGTAATTATTTCAATGGCAAAATTATTCGGCAATTAGAGGCAGAGATTTGTCAAAAATTGAATATAGCTAACGCAATAGCAATGCCGCAAGCAAGGGTTGGCCTTTATCTCTCAATTGCCGCAATTATTGAACCGGGTAAAGAAGTTGTCCTCTCTCCAAACACCATCGCGGATGTCATCAATATGGTCATTTGTGCAGGAGCGAAGCCGGTTTTTTGCGATATTGATCCGGCAACAGGAAACCTTGATCCTGACCTTGTCGAAAAGCTTATAACGCCCGATACTGCCGCAATACTAATAACGCATCTATACGGGCTTGTTGCACCGATGGATCGTTTCCTGGAAATAAAAAATAAGTACAATATTATGCTCATAGAAGATGCTGCGCAGGCCTTTGGCGCCCGTCGAGACAAAAAATATGCTGGCACCATCGGTGACATAGGTGTATACAGTTTTGGAATGGCAAAAAGTGTAATGGCTTTCTATGGTGGAATGCTTGTGACTCCCCACAAGAATATAGCAGAGGCAATCCGCGAAAAACTTGAGAACTTCCCGTCTATGGACAAGAAAAAGCTTAAAAATAAAATCATATCCTG
>JAGLIU010000292.1 GCA_023142805.1 Candidatus Omnitrophota bacterium
TTGGTGTAATGCTTCAACCATTCGCTTGTTTAATGGATTTTTGATTTCTTCTAGGGAGATAGCAATAATCTTCTGTTTTTCGATAAAAAAACGCGTATCAGGAACTGCCGACAAATGCATCATAGACATCATTGCGGCACCGGGTCTCATCAAAGCAAGTTCCTCAATTTTAGACTCTTTCAACCTTGTGACTAAAGAACATGCATACACCTTTTCTTTGCTGACAATTTTTGCTCCGGCTTTTTCATACTCATCATCCCCGATTCCTATCCTCTCACCCGCACCCCTCTCAACATAGATATTATTCTCTACTGCAAGTTCTTTTACCTCTTCCGGTAATAGTACAACTCTTTTTTCACCGGGATTACTTTCACGTCCAAGGCCTATATCCATCTTCTTCTTTCCTCCTATATCCTATATATCAGCATAATAATATTTGTTGCCTTCAAAATTTTTGAAAACATATTTTCTTCCCTCGTGTTTTATAATATATTTGGGAAGAAGAGGAGTCTTCCCACCTCCTCCCTTAAGATCAATAATCAAATGTGGCACAGCAAGTCCGGAAGTATTCCCGATAAGTTTCTTCATAATACTGCATGCTTTTGCGATACTGACCCTGAAATGATAGGTACCTTTTACCGCGTCAGGAACATATAGATAATACGGCCGCACCCTCATTGTAAGAAGCCTTTCATAGAGTTCTTTCAAAACTTTAGCGTCGTCGTTTACGCCGGCAAGCAATACCGATTGATTCCCTAAAACAATACCGCTGTCTGCCAACAAATCGCATGCTTTCCGACTTTCTTTTGTAATTTCCTGAAAGTGATTGAAATGTGTATTAAAATACAAAGGAGAATATTTGCTCAGCATTTTACATAATTCAGGTGTTATCCTTTGAGGCAGAACACAGGGAGTGCGACTATGTATTCGGATGATTTCTACATGCTCTATGTTTCTTATATTTTTAAGTAAATATTTGACTTGCAAATCATCTAGCATTAATGGATCACCACCGGAAATTATTACATCACGAATTGATTTGTGGGTCTTAATATAGTTAAACGCCTTCTGGATATTTTTTTCTTTTAGAATTTCTTCCTCCATCCCCATATGTCGTTTTCTCGTACAAAAACGGCAGTACACGGCGCACATATCAGAAACTGTCAATAACACCCGATCTTTATATCTATGAACTAATCCGTCAATCGGAGAATATTTCTTTTCCAAAAGCGGATCTTTCCTCCCAATTCGCTGGTTAATTTCCTGGATATCCGGCATACACTGTTTCCATATGGCATCTCCTCTTTTCTTAATAAGACCCTTATAATACCCATTTATTCTCATAGGATATTTTTTTACCACAGCATCAATCTTTTTTTTATCAACCCCCGGTGTTTCCTTAAGAGCTTCACTGGTTATAATAGAATCTTTGACTGTTTTTTCCCACTGCTTCATTTGTTTTCCTTTTTCAAATCAAACTTTATATCTTTCCCATTTCAATAACGAATATCGGAGTCCGGCCTTGCCACGGTACATTTCTATCTCATGTTCAATAAGTTCTTTGTCAAACTCCTACTAAACTATGTCGGGGGTTATTATACTACATAGCTCCTTTAAAATATAGGTACTACAGGTCGCCGTATAAAGAGCAACCTTCAAACCCTCAGCGGGTAGTTGTTATCCCACATCGGATCACTAGCTCTCTACTTAAAAAAATCTTTGCATAAACAGAGATAAACTAGAAATATTTACCCTCATTATTTCACGAGACTTAGCAAGTTCAATTAATTTAGCCTTGTTTCCTTAGTGATTATACCGGCTCCGTGAGAGCCTCGAACTGCCAATGAGTACATGATTTAGCCGAGCGAAGCGAGACTAAATCATATGTACAAATTGACCCTGAGCGACCGAATGAAATGAGGGAGTCGAATGGCAAGTCCTTGTTATTTTGACCATTTTGTCCGGTCATTTAACAAGTTTACCTCGGCTTATTACACCTTTTTCTTTTTTGCCGGTGGTCTAATAATGAATATTATAACGGTAAACACAGCAATAAACAGTGTTGGAATCAATATTATTGCTGCATTAACATCCGGATATACTAACTTTTCAATATAGTAGGCTATAAACGACCCCGGGTACTTTACTCCAGTCTTGCATTTCAGTCTCAAGCTGTTTTCTAATATGGTCAGAGGGCAATATTGTCTGAAAACTGCCAAAAATGCAACATAGATTATCCCACACAAATGAATTATCCTAAACAGCCATCTTTCAAAAAACCTCTTCCAGAAGAAACCGCACAAAGTAAGCATGAACCCTGCAAGCATAAATAATATCCA
>JAGLIU010000293.1 GCA_023142805.1 Candidatus Omnitrophota bacterium
AGAAAACAGAAAAGCTTGGGTATTATGAAAAAGTTCAGATAGAAGTAAATACCAAATATCAGGGCTATATAGAAAGAGAGTTGTCTAAAATAAAAAAGTTTGAAGATCTTGAAAAGATCCGAATACCGGAAGATATGGACTATACCGATATGCCGGGATTGTCAAACGAGATTAAAGAGAAATTATCTTTGATCAAACCGCGTTCTTTGGGCCAGGCTTCGAGAATATCAGGGGTTACTCCCGCGGCGATCACGATACTGATGGTATGGCTTAAAAAGTAAAAAACCAAAAAATCAAAATTGAAAAACCAATTTATTATGTATTATTACGCGTTCAATCGATATCTTAAGGATAAATTCTCGGCGAAAGTATGGAAAGTGAGTCTCAACGCGGGTTTTGGTTGTCCGAATAAAAACGGTGTGATAGATAGTAAGGGTTGTGTTTTTTGTAATGAAGAAGCATTCAGTCGGCTTGCGGGCAGTAAATTGTCTTTACAGGAACAACTTGAAGAAGGGATAGGGTTCGCCAGGGAAAAAGGAGTGGAGAAATTTATAGTATATTTTCAGAATGGTACCAGTACTAACGCTCCTATAGAAGAGTTGAAAAGAACTTATGATGTTATTAAAAGTTGTGAGGATATAGTGGGTCTGTCCATATCGACTCGTCCGGATTGTGTTGATGACGCGAAGATAGGGTTGATCTCGGAATATGTTGATAGTTATGATGTATGGATTGAATATGGGTTGCAGACTGTACACAATAAGACTTTAAAAAAAATCAACAGAAGGCATACTTTTGACCAGTCCGCGTGGGCTATAGAGAAAACCGCTCGGAAGGGTGTGAATGTAGGAGTTCATGTAATTTTAGGATTACCGGGAGAAACTCGTCGGGATATGATAAATACAGCTAAGGTTATATCCGGATTACCGGTTAACGGAGTAAAATTTCACATTCTGCACGTACTTAAAGATACACATTTAGCGAGACTGTATGATAAAAACAGGATAAAGTTGTTGGATCAGGGAGAGTATATAGATATCGCGTGTGATTTTTTGGAAAACTTAAGAAAAGATATTGTTATTTTAAGGTTGATTTCAGACGCGAAAAGAGACGTTTTGATCGGGCCGGAATGGATGAATAGTAAGTTGAATGTTATGCAGGGGATAGAACGAGAATTTTCTGTCCGGGGAACCGGTCAGGGAAGCCTGTATAAATAGTTTATGATGTATTGTGTGGGCTTGTAAGATTACCCTTTTGAGTGACCGAGGACGAATGAAGTGATAATCTTGTTTTTATGTCATTCCGACCGACCGGATTTTTCGATTTCGTGCCTTTCAGGTATTTCACTTGAGATTGTAGATAACAGAAAGGGAAGTGCCCAATTTTCTTGAAATATTTTTATAATTTTGCGTTTTACGCCGTGAAGATTATATGTTACTATATTAGCGGTTTAGAGGAAAAATTTTGAAGACAAAGGGGGTAAAAAGATGAAAACACGAATTATAGTATCTTTGTTTCTTATTTTAGCTGTATCGTTGACGTTATGTCCTGTAAGTTTCGCGGCGTCTAATTCCAGTGATCTGTTGAGGCAGGGTCTTTTAGGTGCCGGGGCAGGTGCCATTGGCGGCGCGGCTTCAGGGGCAAAGGGTAGAGATGTCTGGAAAGGTGCTCTTGCCGGTGTAGGCGTGAATATAATAGGCGGCGCGTTACTTGATTCTATGAGTGGTGAAAAGGTGAGAAAAGTAGAGGAAGTTGATTCTTCCTCCCCGAGAACCGCTTATTCAGACGGATATGAGGATGGATACGGTAACGGATATAAAAAAGGGTATACCGATGGATATAAAGACGGTATTAAAGAAGCATTAAGTTCTGAATAATTTTAAATTTTATTCTATTTAAATACATAGGGATGCGTTTTTCGATTTTTACCGATCTGGTTTTGAAAAATGTATCCCTATTTTTAGTGTTAAAAAATAATGAAATAAATATGTACAGAGTTGAAGGAGTCGTTCAATAACATAAAGATGATGGCCGTTGGAGGGGGAAAGTCAGATAATATGAACGAATACTTCTCTGCCGGAGTCAGCGCGGTTGCTTTTGGAGACAGTGTTTTTAGAAAAGATTGGTTGGAAGCGCGGAAATTTACAAAGATAAAAGAACTTATCAAAAAATATACAGATATCGTTAAAAATACTATTTAGATGGACGGATATAGATGTCATGAGATTATTTTCATGGAATGTTAATGGTGTACGTGCCGTCAGCAAAAAAGGGTTTCTAGACTGGTTTTCTTTAGAATCTCCTGATGTACTTTGTCTTCAGGAAACAAAGGCCCATCCCGAACAGGTAGAAGCGACATTAAAACTTCCAAAAGAGTATTTTGCCTTCTGGAATAATCCGGATCGACGAGGATATGCGGGAGTCGCGGTATTTACCAAAATAAAGCCTGTTTTTGTTGAAAAAGATTTTCCTTCCGGGAAACTCGATACCGAAGGCAGATCGCTTGTTCTTTATTTTAAAGACTTTACAATTATTAATGTTTATTTTCCGAATGGAGGAGCGAGTCCTGAGAGGTTAGAATATAAACTTAAGTTCTATGATAAATTCCTGAAATTTGTAGATAATATGGAAAATAGGAACATTATTATCTGCGGAGATGTTAATACCGCGCATAAAGAAATAGATCTAGCCAGGCCCAAGCAAAACAAAATGATTTCGGGATTTTTGCCGATAGAACGGGAGTGGCTCGATAAAGTTATATCGCGTGGATATGTGGATACGTTCCGGCATTTCAATGAAGAAGGCGAAAAATATACATGGTGGGACTATAAGACAAAGGCCCGTGAAAGAAATGTAGGATGGCGTATAGACTATTTTTTTGCGACTCAACAAATGATCCCAAGGGTTAAAAATGCTTTTATTCTGCCGGAGGTTATGGGGTCGGATCATTGTCCGATCGGAATAGAGTTAAATTCGGAGATAATGGACAAGAGGAACAAATAAGCTTATGAGAGAATTTCCAAAGTTACTTATTTCTGACAAAAAAGGAAATATTTTTGATGTATCATTTCTTGAAGCTACAGGCATGAAAGGCGGTGAGATTTTTCGTCTGGATCGGAAAGACTTCATTAAATTGCATCCTGACAGTGAACTTTTTATGTTACCGTCAAGAAAACCGGTAGGTTTTGACCGGGAATTTAACCGTTTGGTAGAGATAGAAGAGGTTCCTTTTAGTCGGAAAAATGTTGAATGTTACGCGGTAGCGGCTTTTGTTTCTCCCGGATATACAGTGACTTATAACGCGGCATATGCCGCGAAAAAAGACGCGCGTATTCTACCGTTATTTAGTTATGCTGCCGTAGCTTTATATAAAAATGAATTTTATGCCGCCGCTGTACGTATTGACGGGGAAAAGCGGCAGGAACTCGCGGGGATGGATTGTAGGCTTATAGAAAAAAACGTTAAAGTTTTCCGGAAAACATTTCCTAAGAATCGTTTAGTCCGTCATTTGGAGACATGCGCGCTTATATATGGATGTCCGGCGGCAAAGAATTTTTTCTTACAAAGATATGAAGCGCCGCTTCCTGCGTCACCGAGTTGTAACGCCGGATGTATAGGATGTATTTCTAAACAAAATAAGGAGGAATGTTCCGTAACTCAGCCGCGTATAAGTTTTGTTCCCACGCCCGAAGAAATAGCTGAGGCGGCAATTTTTCACATTAAAACGGTTAAGGATCCGGTTGTGAGTTTCGGGCAGGGGTGTGAAGGGGAACCATTAACGCAATCTGAGACTTTGATCAAAGCAGTCAAGATAATAAGAAAGGTAACATCTAAAGGTATGATCAATCTTAACACGAACGCGAGTTACCCGGATGTTATTGGCAGGCTTTTTGACGCGGGGCTTAATTCCATTCGCGTGAGTATGAACAGCTCTCGTGAGAGATACTATAGCGCTTATTATAATCCCAAGGATTACAAATTTAGTGATGTTGTAAGATCGATCAAAACCGCTAAAAAAAATAACGGGTTTGTATCTATAAATTATCTTACAATGCCGGGGTTTACTGATCTTAAGCGGGAGGTGAAGTCTTTTATGGCATTTGTTGGTAGGAATGAACCGGATATGATACAATGGCGCAATCTAAATTATGATCCATTGGTATACTTTAAGCGACTTGAGATAAAAGCCGGGTTCAAAGATATGATCGGTATAGATACAGTTATTGATATGGTTAAAAAAGAATATCCGAATGTTACGCATGGATACTTTAATCCGTCAAAAGGACGCATAAAAAGAAACAAGAATAGATAGTAGGGGATGTTTGGGGGGATCAAGCTTCCGAATCGGGACTGTCAAGTTTTGTGTGTTCAACAAGGTATTTACACAGATAGCCTGTTTTTTGCTGTCTTGAATGGGATGTTCATATAGATGGCCTATCTTTTGTCCTCTCGAGTGACTTCTGCGAAGCTTTAGCGAAGCAGAGGAATCGAGAGATCTATCGGTTCCCAGGGGTTCTCTGGCATGTTCGGTGGGAATGAGAATGTATAAGGAAGTGTGAACTTAGAGGGAAGTTGTAGCGGGAGATTTTAAATGAACTTCACTGGTATGTAGGAGGGGCTATAAAGTTTATTGATTTGAGGATAAAAGATATGCGAAAAAAACTATATGTGATAGTTGTTATGTTGACGTTAATGGCTACCGGATGTGTACGAGAACAGGTAGAGATCAATATAAACGCCAAATGCGCGATTATCGAAGAGCGTGAGAACGGGCTTGTTTTATTTGAGAAGAACGCGGATCTTAGATTTCCGCCGGCTTCAACAGCAAAAGTTATGACCGCGGTGGTCGCGATAGAGAACAAAGATCTTGACGCTGATATAATAATTAGTAGAGATGCTGTTATGACAGAACCTACGGTAGCGGGACTTAATCTTGGTGTGAGGTATAAATTGGGGGACCTTATTCCGGCAATATTGGTAAAATCAGCTAATGACGCGGCAGTCGCGATAGCTGAAAATATATCCGGAAGTGAAACGGCGTTTGCTATTCTTATGAATAGTAAAGCGAAAGAACTGAGGATGGATAATACATATTTTGTTACCGCTTCCGGTCTTCCTACGGGAAAAAAAGACGAACAATATACTACGGCAAGAGATCTGGCTATATTGATGCGGTATGCGGCGCGATATAAAGTTATTCTGGACGCGATGTCGCGTAAAGAGATGACAATATACGGGAGCGATAAAAAAGTAATAAAACTAAAGACCCATAACAGAGCCTTATTTAAGTCTGACAGTGCTCCCTGGGGAAAAACAGGGTATACAAAAGAAGCAAAGCGCACATTCATAGGAGTTGATCCGTCCGCTAGTCCTAAAATAGTATTTTCTGTTCTTCAATCAAACACGTTATGGAAAGATATCACAACTCTTAATGAAAACGGGATCATGATGTACGGGCAAAACCATCAAAATATCCTATCAAGTCTTGTTACATGGATAAAATCTCAAAGGCAACGTACATGGAAAGAGATCAGTACTGTTATAGCTTAAAGATAAAAGATTTTATAAGTCTAATAGATACAGTAGCTATAATCCGAAAACAGTATATTTTGTTATGATAGTTCAGTCAAATTCTTCTCCGGTTTAATTCAGTATATGGGCATGAATTGTTAAATCTAAAAAAGTTATTTTTATTGTTCTATATTGATTTACCATTCTTCTGTATA
>JAGLIU010000294.1 GCA_023142805.1 Candidatus Omnitrophota bacterium
TAATAGTTATATTTTCACCTCTATTCATGCATGTAATAGAGGTGAAAATATAACTATTATTTTTATCAATAATGGAATTTATGGTATGACCGGAGGACAAATGGCGCCGACCACACTTTTGGGGCAAAGGACCGCGACTTGTCAATTTACACGTCGACCGGAGAAGGAAGGATATCCTTTAAAGATAATGGAAATGATGGCGGTTCTGGAAGGGGTCGTGTATTTGGAAAGAACATCCGTACATTCGGTTAAAGATATTATAGCTACAAAAAAAGCGATAAAAAAATCTTTTGAAACACAGATCGCGAAAAAAGGTTTTAGTATGGTGGAAGTTATTTCACCGTGTCCTACGTACTGGGGATTATCCCCGATAGAATCAATGGAACGTATAGAAAAAGAGATAACTAAAACGTATCCGTTGGGTATTGTGAAAGACAGTAGATCATAAGAAGCAAATGATAACGTTATTTCATAAATCAGGAGATAAGGGTTAATGGATCGAGGGAAAGAAGCTATAATTTGTTCCGGATTTGGCGGACAGGGGATGATGGTTTTGGGTAAAGTGTTCGCGTCATGTGGGATGAAAGAGGGATACAAGGTTACATGGATGCCGTCGTACGGAGCGGAAGTGCGCGGGGGAACGGCACATTCCACCATAAAGATCGATACGGAAGAAATATCAAGCCCTATGGTTTCAGAGGTGGATACGGCTATAATAATGAACGGTCCGTCATTAGACAAATTCGAGAATAAAATAAGGCCCGGAGGACTTCTTATACTCAATACGTCCATGGTTGAAAGAAAGACTATACGTGATGATATAGACGTAGTTTACGCGGAACTTACGAATGAAGCTATAAAACTGGGAAACATAAAGGTTGCCAATGTGATAGCGGCAGGTATTTTCGCCGCGAAAAAAGAAATTATCACAAAAAAGATATTGATCGATGTTGTAAGTGAAATGGCTAAAGGCCGAGAAGAACTTGTTCCTGTGAATCTCAAAGCGGTTGAACTGGGAATGAAAATAGTAAACGGTGAACTGTGATTTGGGGACTGTGATTTAAGATTTAAGGGCTGAAAAAGGAGATATAAACATGACAGTAGTAAGGTTTGCGCCGAGCCCGACAGGGTTTTTACATCTGGGCAGCGCGAGAACAGCGATAGTTAACTGGTTATACGCCAGACATACGGGTGGAAAGTTTCTCCTGCGCGTAGAAGACACCGATCAGGTAAGATCCGACGCGAAGTTTTTAGAAGAGATCCTTGAAGATCTTAAATGGATGGGGCTTGATTGGGACGGTGAACCTATTTATCAGAGTAAAAGGTTTGATGTTTACAAAGAAAAAGCGGAAAGTTTATTAGCTGAAGGCAAAGCGTATAAAGAAGGCGATGCTATACTTTATAAAGTGGAAAAAGGCCGCGCGATAGAAATAGATGATGAGATCCACGGCAAAATAGTATTTAATACCGACGAGATCAAGGATCAGGTGATGATGAAGTCGGATGGGTCGCCCGCGTATAATTTCTGCTGCGTAGTGGATGACGTCGAACTCGGGATAACGCATACGATCAGGGGTGACGACCATATATCGAATACGCCCAAACAAATACTTTTTTATGAAGCGCTGGGCGAGAAGCCGCCGAAGTTCGCGCATATGCCTCTTATGATGGGCGCGGATGGCGCAAAATTGTCCAAAAGACACGGTGCGGTCAGTATAGAAGAATATAAAAAAGACGGATTTTTACCGGAAGCCATGGCGAATTATCTAATGCTTTTAGGTTGGTCTCCCGGAGAGGGGAAAGAAGTGATATCTCTGGAAGAAGCCGTGAAAATCTTTGAGTTAAAAAATATGAGTGATGTACAAGCCCGCTTTGACGATCAAAAACTCAGATGGTTCAACGCCGAGTACATAAAAACTCAAACCACAGAAGATCTCTATCCGTTAATAAAAAAGCACCTGGATGATGGAGGCATTACGGCGGAAGAGGATAAGATAAAAGAACTTATAGAGTTATATAAGGTAAGAATAAAAACAACGAAAGATTTCGTGGATCTTACAAGAAGCTTTTTCACAGAAGAATATCCGATAGACGAAAAAGGATTGAGAAAGTACATCGAAAAAGAAGGTAACAAAGAGAACCTGAAAATTTTCGCTAAAGAACTTGAAAAAGTGGAAGATTTTACGCCTGAAAACATAGAAACGGTTTGCCGGAAGATCATGGAAGAAAAAGAATTAAAAGCGGCACAGATAATACACCCTACACGTATGGCGATCTCCGGACGTACCGACGGAGCAGGTCTTTTCGAGATGATGCAGGTTTTGGGTAAAGAAAAAGTGCTGGAAAGAATGAAAAAAACCGCCGTCCTATGTCCTCCCGAGTAAAGAACTCTTACTGTTGTCATCCCGAGTGACTTCTGCGAAGCTTTAGCGAAGCAGAGGAGTCGAGGGATCTGAGGGGAGGATAGTTTATGAACGATGAACTTAAATACGCGATCACTAAACTAGAGAAGGCTCTAAATAAACTCAAAGAAGGTGTTGCGGAAGCTAAGGACGAGCTGGACAAAGACGGTGTTATTCAAAGATTTGAATTTACTTTTGAATTGTATTGGAAAGCATTAAAGATATTCTTACGTAATAGCGGAGTAGAGGCAAAAACCCCAAAAGAAACATTAAAAGAAGCGTTCAAAATAGGGTGGATAATAGATGAGGAAAAACACCTCAATATGCTGGAAGATAGAAGTAATACTTTGCGTATTTATGATAAAGAGACATCGGAAGCGACCTTTAAACGAATAAAAGAAGATTACGTAGTGATTATTGACGCGGGATTAAAAAAATTGTCAGAAAAAGACGACTAAAAGCTTGTCATTTGAAAAAAACGAAACTTATAGTATAATAACCGCGCGACAAGAGAAATGAAACACCGTCATCCCGGAACCCTGCGAAGACAAAGAAAAGA
>JAGLIU010000295.1 GCA_023142805.1 Candidatus Omnitrophota bacterium
TCACAGCCATGTTTCTTTTTTAAAGGTATTAGATGATCTGAAGAATGGATCCGGGGAGACTGCATCCCGCAGTGAAAAAGAGATCGAGAAAAACGCTACCGATATAATGAACGCGATATCCGATCAGAGCTTTGAAGATGAAATATCCTACAAAGGACTGGATTATTTTATGGACGAACCGGAATTTCGGGATAGGGAGCTTACAAAAAGTTTATTGAATATCTTCTCGGAAAAATCAGATATAATGGGTTTAATGCGTGCTGAACTTCCGTTTAGGGGGATCAAAGTATATATAGGAGAAGAAAACGATTGTGAAAAATTCGCTAAATGTACTGTTATAACTTGCGGTTATACGTTACATGATAAGACAGTAGGACGTATCGGTATAATCGGTCCGACAAGAATGAATTATGTCAGGGCTTTAAGTACCGTTGATCATCTGGCGGACCTGGTGAGTTTGAAACTTAATGAGATAGAGGAGTGTTGAGGATAATATGGGCAAGAAAAAAAACGAAAAAAAAGATCCCAGACTTGAAGTTTCCGAAAAAGAATTTGAAGAGATCAAGAAAAAATCCATGGAGCGTGATGAGTTTTACGCTAAATGGCTGAAGGTTCACGCGGAATATGAGAATACGCGTAAGCGTATGGAAAAAGAAAAATTTGATCATATAAAATTCGCGAATGAAGGAATTATAGCGCAACTTTTTCCTATAATGGATAATTTCGATATGGCGTTTGACGCGATGGATAAAACCGAAGATAAGTCCGCGATAATGACGGGGATAAGACTTGTTCAAAAGGAATTTCACAGAATATTGGAGGATAATGGTGTCGGAAGGATCGAAACAAAAGATAAAGTATTTGATCCGAATTTTCACGAAGCAATTGCTATGGTAGAAACAGAGGATCATTCTGATGGGGTGGTCATAGAAGAAGTAAGATCCGGGTATACGTTGAATGGACGTTTGTTGCGGGCCGCGCAGGTAAAAGTAGCGAAAAAAGGTTCGTAGCTTGGGGTTTATAGTTATAAATTTTGTATTGAGTGGATTCAAAAATAGACTATAGATAACGAACTACCGATTTTGAACTAATAAAAGGAGGAATAATGGGGAAGGTAATAGGAATTGATCTTGGCACAACTAATTCATGTGTTGCTGTTATGGAGGGAAAAGAACCAAAAGTTATACAAAACGCTGAAGGTGTGAGAACAACGCCGAGTGTGGTAGCGTTTACAAATACCGGTGATAAACTGGTGGGACAGCCGGCGAAACGCCAGGCGGTTACAAATTCTGATAATACTGTTTTCAGTATCAAGAGATTTATGGGAAGAAAACATTCCGAAGTAAAAGAAGAGGAAACACTGGTTCCTTATAAGATAGAGGAAGATAGTAAAGGCAATGTAATAGTTGAGGCACATGATAAAAAGTATACGCCTCCTCAAATCTCCGCGATGATACTTCAGAAAATGAAACAGACCGCGGAAGATTATTTAGGCGAAAAAGTTGCCGGAGCCGTAATCACAGTGCCGGCTTATTTCAATGATTCGCAAAGACAAGCTACAAAAGACGCGGGTGAGATAGCGGGGTTGAAAGTATTAAGGATAATCAATGAGCCTACTGCCGCGAGTTTAGCTTATGGTTTAGATAAGAACAAGAATGAAAAAATAGCTATATTCGACCTTGGCGGAGGTACTTTTGATGTATCTATTTTAGATGTTGGAGATGGAGTTTTTGAAGTAAAGGCAACTAATGGTGATACGCATTTAGGGGGAGATAATTTTGATCAGAAAATAATTG
>JAGLIU010000296.1 GCA_023142805.1 Candidatus Omnitrophota bacterium
GGCAAAAAAGATAATGAGATAATTTATCTGTCTCTAGTCTGTTTACCTCTTCCGGCATATTCATATCATAACTTCTTAGTCCGGCCTCTATATGTGCTACCTTTATTTTTAAACTGTTAGCCGCTCTCGCTCCCGCCAGGGTAGAGTTTGTATCCCCATAAACTATCACTACATCAGGCTTCTCGATCTGAAAAACCTCCTTGATCTTCCGCACCATCACAAATATCTGTTTTTCTCTTGAATGCGACCCTATCCCTAGATTATACTCGGGTTGAAAGTCCAGAAAACCATCAAAAAACTGACCCGCCATATTATAGTCATAATGCTGTCCCGTATTTATAAGAACCTCTTTAATCCCATTCGCTCCAATCGAACATTTTTTTATAGCTAAAGATATCATTTTAGCTTTTATGAACTGCGGCCTGGCTCCTATAATAGTTGTTATTTTCACAAAATATCCCTCTTCTACAATAATTCCGGTTCAGCACTATCAATCACTCCGATAGGCGCTTCCGGTTCAACAATAATCTTCTTTGATGTCTTTCTTTTTATTAATTTTGTAATTATTCCCGTTTTTTTATTGAGATATATAACCATAGGAGAATATACAACGATAAATATAGATGCTTTAACTATTGCTCCTAAAAAAATATTCTTTATATGAAAACATCTTTCCAGCAACAAAATTATTGCAAAGGCATATACAAACGGTAAAAATATTCCCATAATAAATTTGAGTATGTTAGAGCGTTTTTCACAGTGTTTTAGAACATAATAAAAAAGAATGACAAAATATACCATGTAAGCTACTGATGTCCCTAAAGCTACACCATTTATTCCATATCCTGATTTTATCATGAAATAGTTAAGCCCCAAACCCAATACCACAGCAGCTATGGTCATAGGTATCAATACCGTCTGTTTATTTATGGATATGGCAAAATTCTGCGCAAGCGGAGTAAGTGATATAAAAAAACACCCGGCTAAGAGTATTTTCATGCTTGTTATTCCTGGAATATATTTGGGAAGAATATAATACACAAGCACAGGTATAGCAAAATACGCTGCCGCTAAAAGTACCGGGAATATATATGCCATAATAATAGCCGGTTTTTTTACATAACCTATTATGTGATCTTTTGAATCGGTCTTTCCGTAATCCTCTTGCATATTAGGGAATATTACTATACCGAACAATTTGGGAAAAGTATTCGTATAAGTAAATGCTAGTATCGCTATAGAATAAAACCCTAATTCTCTTGCCCCTATCATTTTTATAATCATTATTTTATCTATGCTTACAAGTAAAGTATACGCTATGCCTACTATCAATATAGGCAATCCGATCTTAGTAAGACTCACCAACTGTTTAAGCTTAAATCCCAGTTTTAATTTATAACCGGAACCGTATCTCAGATACAACCAACTTATAACGGTAGCTGAAAACGTAGCGAAATATATCCCGCGTAATCCAAAAAAATAGGCTAGTATAACTACAAAGAAAAGCATACTTGCGGAGTTCACTATAAGCGCTTTGGATAATAAATGAAACTTTTTGTCCGCCCGGAGCATAACTGTGTAGAGATTGTAGAAAAAAGTCGCGGCTATTACAAAAGCTACAACTCTAATACCTAAAGTTATATAAGCATCAAACCTATTCTTAAGCATAAAAGACGCTATTAACAAAATTATTACAACAAAAGCCGATATCATAACAGCAAAAGTATACGCTGTATCCCGCATTGCCTGTATTTCTTCTTCTTTTTCTTTACCACGCAAATAGGGAATTCTTACTCCTACCGCTGTAAAAACCCCTATATGCGCGAAAAGACAGTAATTAAGCACTATAAGAAATGTCGCCCATATCCCCATCATCTCAGGTGTAAGCAAACGTCTGGTAGCAATACTTGTGAACACACCTATCACCTGCGCGATAACAGTCGCTAAAGCGTATGTAGTACTATTTTTTAATATCTCACCGGTATTCTTCATTTATACATTCATTTGTTTTTCGACAGCAAAAAACCCTTTT
>JAGLIU010000297.1 GCA_023142805.1 Candidatus Omnitrophota bacterium
TGTGTTTGCGGGGTTCGCGTATTTGGGATCTGTTCTTTTTGAAAATGTAGTTCAAAACCGATGGATAGCGATGATACCATCTGTCGCGATCGTTGTTCTTTTATTACGGCCGCTTGAAAATCTTTTGCGTAATGTTACTGACAGGTATTTATTCCAAAAGAAATATGATTACAGGGAGCTTCTTCGGATGTTTACGGATGAGGTATTAACCGTTCTTGATTTGAAAAAACTTATCAGTCTTACAATAGATAAACTTGTCGAAATAGTAAAACTCGAGAAGGCTGCCATAGTACTTTATGATGAGGATGCGAATAAATACGGTATTACAGCGTCTACGGGATTTTTGGCGCCTATACATGTTTTGGAGAAAGAGAACGTACTTATTACTTATATGGAAAAAACAAAAAAATATGTATTATTGTCGGATTCCAATTCTAAAGTAGTATTAAGTTTAAATGTTAAAAAAATAATGGAAGATCTAAATCTGGTTTTGGCTCTTCCTCTTATTCAGCAGGGTAAGATGATCGGGGCGCTTCTTCTGGGAAAAAAGAAATCGGATGAGGAATTTAGTCCGGATGATATAAATATACTCAGCTCTCTCACGGGCACACTGACGATCGCTATAACAAATGCCCAGCTTTTTGAGAAACTTTCTGAGGCGCAGGCACAGGCCGCGCAGCAGGAAAAAATGGCGGTTATTGGAACACTTTCGGCAGGGATCAATCATGAAATATGTAATCCGTTGGGGATAGCCCGCGGGCAATGTGAGATGTTTCTTTTGAATCTCGCGGATGGTGTATACGGAGATAAAAAACCTGAAGAATTGTTGGGAAAGGCTCGGGATATAATGAATAAAGTTATACATGAAACCGATCGGGCCACTGTTATAACACGTAAACTTTCTTCATTCGCTAAACCGGCCAAGGGAGAAACAGATGAGGATGTAAATATCGCACATGAACTGGAAGAAGTTATAGCGCTTTTAGAAAATGAGATGAAACTGGATAACAAAATAATTAAAAGGGAAATATCGGACGATGTGCCGCATATAGTAGCGGATCGCAAACAACTGCAGGAGATTTTTTTCAATATTACAAGAAACGCGGAACAGGCGATAAAGGGAAGCGGAGAGATAACAATAAGGGCATTTCAGTCTAATGGTAAAGTTCAGGTGGAAATAGAGGATACAGGTGAGGGAATTAGTTCCCGGGATCTTGAACAGATATTTGATCCGTTCTTTACGACGAAGGAACCGGGTAAAGGAACAGGGCTTGGTCTTTTTATAGTAAAGCAGATAGTTGAGAAGAATAATGGAGAGATAAGTGTTAAGAGCAGGGAAGGTAAAGGGACAGTATTCACTCTTCTTTTTAAGATGGCGACAGCGGATAGTAGTTCGAAGGTGTAAAGGAGCAGATGTCTAGACCCAGAATATTATCAATAGATGACGAAGTAGGTTTTATTGAGATGATCAGGCAGTATTTTGAGCCGAGAAAATATCCGATAGATATTACTTCGGATAGCGGGAAGGGATTGGAATTATTGCGTGCCAATGTATATGATGTTGTTTTGTTAGATCTCAGAATGACGGAATTAAAGGGAGATCAGATCATGAGATACATAAAACAGTTGAATCTCGATACAAAAGTGATATTTATTACCGCGTATAGTGATTCCGGTAGAACCAAAGAACGTTTAATGGCAGCCGGAGCATACGCGTTTGTTGAAAAACCTATAATGAGCCTTAAATTTCTTGAAGATATTGTTAATGAAGCGGTGGAAGTAAAAGAACAGGGAGGAGAACGATGCTAAAGCTCTTAGTGGTGGATGATGAGGTTGATATATGTGATTTTGTGAAGAATTTCTTTAAGGAAAGAGATTTTGAGGTATTTATGGCGTATAACGGAAAAGCCGCTTTAAGAATAGTAGCGTCAGAAGACCCGGATATTATTCTTCTGGATATGAAAATGCCGGTGATGGATGGTATAACAACGCTCAAAGAGTTGCAAAATCTGGGAAAATCAGGTAAAGTTATTGTAGTCACGGCAGCAGAGGATATGAGTAAAGCCGAAGAAGCTAAAAGACACGGTGTAGCTGAATATATCACAAAACCGCTTATGCTTGAACAGCTCGAGAGGACGGTGTTTACTGTCGCTGAACAGATAAAGATGGAGGCATAACTGTATGTCGCATTCTCATGATTGGCAGAGATTGCAGGATTGGACCAAGGAAAAGATAAAAAGCTGTGACGGGGCGCTTATTCCGATGGACAGGGAGGGTCTCGTTAACCGGCAGGAGCCGGAGCTCGACTATCAGTTTTTTTTGGAAAGCGCGTCTCGAACTATGATACGGTTCAAAAAGCCGGAACATCTTATCCGTATGATAGTAAACCTTATAGATGAGCAGGTAAAAGTAACCCACACCGCTATGCTCATGCATAATAAAGACAAAGATTATTTTACATTGATCGATAGTAAAGGATCGGAAGGGGTTAAGCTTCCCGTAGGGTTTATTAAACTTACGCATGAAAATCCGCTTATACGTTTTTTTTCCGAACGGTTCAATTATATAATATCCGACAACGGCGCGGTTGAATATAAACAGCTTCTGGATGCCATTCATAGGAATAATAAAATAAGAGAGAACATAGAGCTGACGGATCTTATTGATCTTGCTTTAAGACAGATGGAGCTTTTAAAGGCCAATATCTGTGTTCCGGTATATTATAAAAAAAGTTTGTTAGGTATATTTGTTTTTGGTAAAAAACTTTCAAATATCAGATTTTCGAAGCAGGAAATAAGTTTTTTTACAACACTCGCGAATGATGTCGCTATGGCGCTTTCTAATGCCCACCTTATTCAGGATCTACAGGATAAGATATTTGAAGTTCACAGGCTTTATGAAAGAGAGCACAGTATTTTTATACATACGTCGATATCCTTAGCCGCGGCGATTGACGCCAGGGATCCTTATACGCATGGGCACACGGAGAGGGTAACACAATACGCGATGACTATAGCGGAAGAATTGGGAACTATGCCCGAAGCCAAAGCGTATAAAAATTTTTACGAAACCTTACATGTATCGGCGCTTTTACATGATGTGGGTAAAATAGGTGTGCCTGATAGTATATTGAATAAAAGGGGAAAACTGACGGTTGAAGAATATGAAAAAGTTAAAGAACATTCGGTTACGGGTGCGGCAATACTTCATCCGATAAGAGAATTGGGGGATATAGCGAGTGAAATACGCGCTCATCATGAACGGCTTGACGGAAAAGGTTATCCGGATGGTCTGGCAGGTGATGACATACCATTTATAGCTCGAATAATCGCTGTCGCGGACACTTATGACGCGATTACAAGTGATAGACCTTATAGACAGCAAAAAATGTCTGAGGTGGCGGTACAGATCATAAAAGACAATTCCGGTACGCAGTTTGATCCTATAGTCGTAAGTGCTTTTTTGTTAAAACATCGAAAAGGCGAATTGCAACGGACCTCTTAGTGTGTATGGGTATATGTCCAAAATCAGACAGAAAAATTTTAGCATACCGATCAAGCTAAAAACAATCCGGACCAAGTCGATTTGAAGGGTTCATATTTCTTTCCTCGTGGAAAAAGGATCAAAGACACGTTTTATACTTTTTTTAACACTTATAAACTCGACAAACTTTGTACTCTCTAGAGTGCCGGTGGTGAAATGATGCATATTGCTTCCGCACCGGAATTGCTCTTATTTGTGAACTCATGTGAAAGTGAAGCGTCGAAATATAAACTGTCGCCGCGTTTTAAAGTGTATGATGTTTTCCCGATCTGGGCGTTAAATGTGCCGGTTATTACGTATATGAATTTTTCTACTCCGGTTGGATTTTGTTCTTTTTGTGTTCTGCCGCCCACGGCCAGTCTCATCATAAGGGGCATGATTTTTTTGTTGAGTGTTTTGGTTATCAATAATTCATATGTGGCTTTTTTTGCGTGGACGAAATGTTCCGTGCGTTTTTCTTTCGGGACGGATTCTACGGTTTTTGATTCATTCTCAAGTTCGCGGTACAGTTCCGCTATTGATACGTTTAGTGCTTTACATATTTTGTTGTGTGATTTCAGTGTTCCGGGCATTTTGCAGTTTTCCATGCGGCTCAGCGTCGCGAGTGCCACTCCGCTTTTTTTTGAGAGGTTCTCTAATGTGATGTTTTTTTCCTTTCTTAACTCACGGATACGTTTGCCGATTTTCATTTTACCTCCATTTTTTCGAATTTTATAGTGTCAATAAATTTTTACAGTTTTAATCAGAGACTATCATAAGGACAGTGATGTTTATATAGTAACATTTTAAAGTATATTTCAAAAAAATCAAATAATATTTACAGTGTTGATAAAGATAGAGCGGCGTAGGATGGAAAATGTTTGAATTTTATACGATCCGGGTCTTATACAATAGGCAATTTAACGTTTTGGTGCTACTTAAAGGTTTACGCTTTTGTACTTGGTACAAAAGTGTAAACTTTGGGGAATTGAATAGGGAAGTGTTTATAATTCTTCACACTATTGCCGGTTCATTAACGAAAAAGGAACATTTTAACTCTGGTAAAAGGGGACATTTTTAAATTGGATTTACAGGTAAAATACGGCTTCTTGTATGGAGGTACTGTGTATGTTACAATTACACTTATGAGTAAAGATCATATTATAGTTAGAGGTGCCAGAGAGCATAATCTCAAGAAGATAAACGTCAAAATACCGCGTAACACATTGTGTGTTGTCACGGGACTTTCCGGGTCGGGGAAATCTTCGCTTGCGTTTGATACGATATACGCGGAAGGGCAGAGACGTTATGTAGAATCACTTTCCAGTTATGCCAGGCAATTTATAGAACAGCTTCAAAAACCGCGGGTTGATCATATAGAAGGATTATCTCCTACGATCAGTATTGAGCAGCGTTCAGGCGGGAGAAATCCTCGATCCACCGTAGGCACACAGACAGAAATATATGATTATCTCAGGGTGCTTTTCGCGAGAGTAGGTGTACAGAAATGTCCCGAATGCGGCAAAGAAATATCTAGTCAAAGTTCACAACAAATAGTTGACCGGATATCGGAATTGCCGGAAGATAAAAAAATACTTATTATTGCTCCTTTAGTCAAGGGTCGTAAAGGAGAGCATGTTGATATAATGAAAAATGCCAGGAAAGACGGGCTGATAAGAGTGCGTCTGGATGGAGAAATAGTTGATATAGGAGATAATATACCCAAACTTAACAAGAAGGTTAAGCATACTATTGAAGCAGTGATAGATCGGCTTGTGATAAAAAAAGGAATACGTACGCGTTTATCAGATTCTGTTGAGATCGCGCTAAAGATGGGGGAAGGTACTGTTATCGTGGCATTCGCGGATGGTAAAAAAAGGGATACTTTTTTCAGTGAACATAACGCGTGTGTAGAGTGCGGGATAAGTTTTGAGAAACTTGCTCCCAGAAATTTTTCGTTC
>JAGLIU010000298.1 GCA_023142805.1 Candidatus Omnitrophota bacterium
GACTATACTGAATTTATTGACGAAGAATTGGATTTCTTAAAAAGGACAGAAAGGGGTCTTTCGAAAAAATATAATTTTAAAATCGAAAATCATATTATCCGGTTTTACGGATTATGTGAGAAGTGTAAAAATGGTAAATAAAAGAAAAAGAAAAACTTCTCGAAACCTCACCAGTTTGGTTTCTCGAAGTAATTTTTTTCTTTCAGAAAAAAATAGGAGGTGAGTATTATGCCAGGTTATGATGGAACAGGTCCAAGAGGAATGGGCTCAATGACAGGGGGCGGTCGAGGATATTGCTCTGTGCCGGCGGGTGGTTCTGTCGGAAGACCGCGTGTAGGAAGGTTTTTCGGACGCGGCGGAGGCCGTGGGATGAGAAACCGTTATTACGCGACAGGTTTGACGGGTTGGCAGAGAAGCGATTTTACTCTCGAAGAAGAAAAACAAGCTTTAAGATCTGAAGCGGAACTTCTCAAACAAGAGCTGTCGGATATCCAAGGCCGTATTAGTATGCTGGAGAAGGATAAAGAGCAGAAGGAAAATTAATAAAAAAGATGGACAGAAAATACGTCTATCTATTTTAACGGATGGGAGTAATATATTCGCTTATTTCGGGTGATGTTTTTCGTTTACCGTAGTTAACGTTGAAAAAGATAAAGTAACAAATAACGAAGAAATACCTGATTTGGAGCGTCATCAAGGAAATCTATCCGAGGGTATTTCTTACGAACGTTTCTATTAATTTAGTTCGTGAGATTACCGATCTGTCCGGGAAATATTTTGATCCGGGTGAAACGTCAAAAGAGTTAATATCAAAAAGGGTTCCTGTAAAAATCACGGTATGTGTAATGCCGAATGTGGTATTCACAAGGGAGAGCTTTATTTTTGTGGAGCACAGAAGGCCAAGATCTTCGAATCGGAGGAATGGGTCAGGGAATATATAAAATAGTCACTTTTTAAAGGAGAAATAATATGACGAAAAAAACAGATATTTTAGTGGTCGGGGCGGGCCCCGCAGGTCTTGTATGTGCTATGACGGCGCGAAGATACTATCCTGAGAAGAAGATAATCGTGATGAACAATACAGAAAAAGGCGTCGTTCCCTGCGGAATACCCTATATGTTCGCCAGTCTGGCAAGTCCGGACGAGAACAAAATGGGGACAACCGCTTTAGAAGCGAAGGGTATAGAAGCGATTATTGACCAGGCTGAAAAGATAGATCGGGACAAAAAAACAGCGGAAACAAAAAACGGAGATACCTATAACTATGAAAAATTGATACTGGCGACCGGTTCTTTTCCGATCATGCCTCCGATTCCGGGTGTGGACAAAGAAGGGGTTTATCCGATCCATAAAAATATGGATTTTTTAAAAAAGACCGTAGAGAATATTAAAAAAGCGAAAAATGTACTTATAGTCGGGGGAGGTTTTATAGGAGTAGAGTTTGCCGACGAGCTTTCTCAATTTCAGGGATTAAATGTTTGTTTGGTGGAGATGCTGCCTGATATATTGACAAATTCTTTTGACCCGGAGTTTTCGAGTTTGGCAAAAGATAAACTGAAAGCGAAAGGGGTAAACATCCTTACAAATATTCGTGTTGAAGAATTTGTGGGGGACAAAAAGGTGGAAGAGGTGCGGTTGTCAAACGGTGAAAAAATCCCTGTTGACGCTGTTATATTGGGTATTGGAGCGCTGCCTAATACGGAATTGGCGGTTAATACCGGGTTGGATATCGGCAGAGGTAAGGGGATCTGGGTGGATGAATATATGCGGTCCTCGGATCCGGACATTTTCGCTGTTGGGGATTGTGCCACAAAAAGAGATTTCTACACGCGTAAGAATACTCCGGTAATGCTTGCTTCTACCGCGACAGCGGAAGCCAGGATCGCCGGAGCCAATCTTTATCAGCTAAAAGTCGTACGCGAAAATAAGGGAACAATAGCCATATATTCGACATATGTTGATGGATTAGTTCTTGGATCGGCTGGTTTGACGGAAGAAACGGCCGAAAAAGAAGGTTTTGAGATCGTTGTGGGTTGTGCCGAGGGGATGGATAAACATCCTGCCGCTATGCCGGATGCTAAAAAGATCAAAGTTAAACTGATCTTTTCAAAACAGTCAGGCATCATAATGGGCGGGCAGGTAGCTGGCGGAATGTCTGCCGGTGAGATGATCAACATCATTGGTATGGCTATTCAGCAAAGAGTCTCATTTTCAGAGTTGGAAACGTTACAGATGGCTACACATCCTTATTTGACAAGTGCTCCCACGATGTATCCTTTGGTACTGGCGGCGCAGGATGTAAATAATATCTGAAGATAAAGCGCGGAGTTGTTTCAAAAATCGACAGGTAGAGAATACGGGGTTTGTATGTCTACTTGAGGAAAGAGACACGTCCGCGAAGATCATGAGTAAAATAATAGATGAGATCACGAGACGAAAATCGTCATTAAGACGGGGATCAGATCGGGAAGGATAGGATCGGATGAAGACGTACTTAGACTGTATTCCATGTTTTTTTAAACAGGCTCTTGAGGCGGCAAGAACAGCCGGTGCAAGTACAAAGATTCAAAAAAAGATATTGGATGAGCTGTCCGGGGTTTTGCCGGGGATCTCCCTGGTGGCTTCTCCCCCGGAGATAGGAAGAGTTCTTTACTCTCTGGTGAGCGAAATTACCGGAGTAGACGATCCCTATATAAAGGAGAAAAAAAGAAGTAACGAACTTGCTTTGGGCATTTATGATAAATTGGTACAGAAGTTAGTTTCGGCAGATGATAAACTGTTATTCGCGGTTGAGTTGGCTATTGCCGGTAATATAATTGACTACGGAGTAAAAAATTCTCTGAATGTTGACGCGGAACTGGTCAAAATATTAAATAAAGAGGAAGATATTATTAAGAAGGAATCCAAAGCGATCTTTGATTACACCAGATTCAAACGTGTTTTAAAACGGGCTAAGAATATTTTGTACCTGGCGGATAACGCCGGTGAGGTTGTTTTTGATCGGATCCTGATTGAGCAGATAAAAAGTATGGATAAAGACAAGGAAATTATTTATGCCGTCAAAGAGAAACCGATCATTAACGACGCTTTGAAGCAAGATGCTATTGTCTGCGGTATTAACAAAATAGCGCGGATAGTTTCAAGCGGTTCAGACGCGCCCGGTACGGTACTTTCTTTATGTTCGAATAAGTTTTTATCGATGTATCGACGAGCGGATATGGTCATAAGCAAGGGACAAGGCAATTTTGAGGCACTTTCCAACGCGAAAAGATCTGTGTTTTTTCTGTTTATGTCAAAGTGTCCGGTTATCGC
>JAGLIU010000299.1 GCA_023142805.1 Candidatus Omnitrophota bacterium
AACACTGTCATTCCGCCTGTCCCGCTTGTCCCGCCTGTCCCGAACGAAGTTGAGGGAAGCGAAGTCGAGGGATCTGGAGTACTTGAGATCTCTCTGCCTCTTTCCTAACGCACTTCCTTTACTTTGCGGTATTGAATTTATTGATTTGTAGGGTCTAATCATTTGACAGTATTATGGTTATATAGTAATATGTGTAGGCTTAAGGCAGGAGGACAGAAGAAAGTAGCGGAAAAAAGAGGTATAAGGAGGAAGGTTAATGGATATTGTTGAAGAAAAATGTAGTGGAAATAGTTATAAAAAGTTGGAAGCGATAAAAAATCCGAAATTGCACACGTTTATAAAGAAATATATAGATATTTGTAATCCTGACAGTGTGTTTGTTCGTACTGATAGCCCTGAAGACGCGGAATATGTAAGAAAAAAGGCCATAGAAAACGGGGAAGAGTTAAATCTGGCTACAGATGGGCATACGATCCATTCCGACGGGTATTATGACCAGGCGAGGGATAAGGCCAATACAAAGTATTTGTTGAGGCCGGATGAGGTTTTGGGGTCAGATATCAGGTCTTGCGACAGAAGGAAAGGTTTGGATGAAGTTCATGGCCTTTTAAAGAATTCCATGGTAGGGAAAGAGGTGTATGTGAGTTTTTTCTGTTTGGGGCCGACAAAATCTAAATTTTCTATTCCGGCTGTTCAGATAACAGATTCAAGTTATGTCGGGCATTCCGAGGATATATTGTACCGTTCGGGATATGAGGAATTTCTCGGAATAGGGGATTCGGAACGGTTTTTCAGATTTGTGCATTCCGCGGGAAAACTTGAAAAGGGAGTAAGTATTGATGTTTATAATCGTAGAGTGTATATAGATCTGTCGGAAGAGATGGTGTTTTCAACCAATACTCAATACGCGGGAAATACTGTAGGGCTAAAAAAACTGGCTATGAGATTGGCCATAAGAAGGGCTTCTGAAGAGGGATGGCTTACCGAGCATATGTTTATCATGGGAGTTAATGGTCCTGATGATAAACGTGTGACTTATTTTACGGGTTCATTTCCGTCGGCGTGTGGAAAAACCGCTACGGCCATGCTTGAAGGTGAAAATATTGTAGGGGATGATATCGCTTATCTTAAATCCGTTGATAAAAGGATCAGAGCTGTTAATGTTGAAAGAGGTATATTTGGGATTATCCGGGATGTTAATGATGAAGGCGATCCTGAAATATTCAAGGCACTTACTACTCCAGGCGAGGTTATTTTTTCAAATGTATTAAAAGATATACATAATCAGCCAAGATGGTTGGGTGACGGAAGGCTCGCGCCTGAAAGAGGCATGAATTTTGCCGGAGATTGGGAAACAGGGAAAAAAGGCCCGGATGATAACGAGGTTTTGTGCGCGCATAAAAACTCGCGTTATACTATAAGGTTAAAAGATCTGGAAAATTGTGATAAAAATCTTGATAATCCGGAAGGTGTCGAAGTTGGCGGTGTTATTTATGGGGGAAGAGATTCAGATACAAGTGTTCCCGTCGCGCAGTCTTTTAATTGGGCGCATGGCATTCTTACCCAGGCCGCGACCATAGAATCAGAAACTACCGCCGCTACACTTGGACAGGAAGGTGTAAGAACATTTAACCTTATGGCTAATTTGGATTTTTTATCCATACCCATTGGAAGGTATATACAGAATAATCTGGAGATCATAGAGGGGCTTGAGACTCCTCCGGTTGTTTTCTGTGTGAATTATTTTCTCAAAGATGATAAGGGTGAATATCTTAACGGTATAAAAGATAAGCACGTGTGGTTGAAATGGATGGAGCTTAGAGTTAATGGTGAAGTTGACGCGATAAAAATACCTGTGGGATATATTCCGAAATATGAAGATCTTAAGAAAATATTTAAGCCGCTTCTGGGAAAAGATTATACAAAAGAGCAATACGAAGAACAGTTTAAGTTGCGTATACGAGAGAGTATCGCCAAGATAGATAGGATCAAGAAGATCTATCATGAAAAAGTGTTTGATACCCCGCATATATTGATAAAGACACTTGATGAGCAGAAAACGAGGTTGAAAGAAGCGCAACAAAAATATGGCGATTATGTTTTACCGTCTATTTTTGAAAAAGAATCGGAATAAAGGAGTGATCATGGAAACAATAATATCATTGGAGTTACCTGATGTAAAACTTTTCAGAAAAGGTAAAGTACGTGATGTATATGATCTGGGGGAGGAGCTTCTTTTTTTAGCTTCCGATCGGATCTCTGCGTTTGATGTTGTTATGCCTAATGGTATACCTGACAAGGGTAAGGTGCTTAATATGATATCGGTTTTCTGGTTTGATCTAACTAAAGATATTATTGATAATCACATGGTAACGGTAGATGTAGGTGAGATAGTCGCTAAATATAATAATCTCGCGCCGTATAAAGACAAGCTTGAAGGTAGGTCCATGCTTGTTAAAAAAGCCGAACCTATTATGTGCGAATGTATCGTAAGAGGGTATATTTCGGGGTCAGGGTGGAAAGATTATCAAAAAACAGGTGAGATTTGCGGGATAAAACTTCCTGAAGGTTTGAAACAATCCGCAAAACTTGCTGATCCTATTTTTACGCCTTCGACTAAGGCGGATAACGCGCATGATATAAATATATCGGAAGAAGATCTTAAAAAAGAAATAGGGGAAGAACTTATAGATCTTTTGAAAGAAAAAAGTATCGCTTTATATGAAAAGGCCAGTGAATATGCCGCGTTAAAAGGAATTATAATAGCTGATACCAAAT
The DNA here is from genome assembly GCA_023142805.1 of Candidatus Omnitrophota bacterium. GTDB lineage: Bacteria > Omnitrophota > Gorgyraeia > Tantalellales > Tantalellaceae > JAGLIU01. The sequence continues at coordinate 2,779 of JAGLIU010000299.1, forward strand.
TTGAATTTGGAAAAATAGGTGATAAAGTGATACTAATGGATGAGGTTTTGACTCCGGATTCTTCAAGGTTCTGGCCCAAAGATGATTATGAAAGCGGTCGGGCACAAAAAAGTTTTGACAAACAATTCGTAAGAGATTATCTTGAAAGTTTAGATTGGGACAAAACTCCTCCGGGGCCGGAGCTTCCTGAAGGTATTGTTAATAAGACGAGAGAAAAATATTTGCAGGCATATAAGACAATAACGGGGAAGGATTTGAATTCCGCGTAACTAGAATCGTGAGGTGAGATATGCGAACGAAAGTATTAGAGATAGATCCGTTAAATATTAACATTGAGATCATTAAACAAGCCGCGGAAGTTATTAATAACAGGGGTCTTGTAGCTTTTCCTACAGAGACCGTTTATGGACTTGGCGCGAACGCGCTTGATCCGAAAGCGGTTGCCGGTATCTTTGAGGCAAAGAAGCGTCCGTTAGATGATCCGTTAATAGTGCATATCAGCGATATAAGTGATCTGGATACTTTGGTCGAAGAAGTGCCGCCGCAGTTTCATAAAATTGTAGATCGTTTCTGGCCGGGACCGTTAACCATAGTTCTAAAAAAAACGGACAAAGTACCTGATATCGTGACTACCGGTCTTGAAACAGTAGCTGTTCGTATGCCATCAAACGTTATCGCGAAAGAATTTATAAAAGCCGCGGGATGCCCGATAGCCGCGCCGTCAGCTAATCTTTTTTCACGTCCGTCTCCGACTACGGCACAACATGTTATGGAAGATCTGGAAGACAAGATAGATATTGTTCTGGACGGAGGGAAGACCGAAGTAGGGATAGAATCTACTGTTATAGAACTTGTCGGGGAAAGGGTTATTGTTTTGAGACCGGGGGGTATTACTCTGGAAGAATTATCTTCTCTCGCGGGAGAGGTGGAGATATCCATGCCGGGCCCCTTGGATAATACTCCCGGGAAATATCCGAAACACTATTCTCCGAAGGCCAAAGTTGTATTGATACCGGACACGCGGGATCAGAAGGAAAAAACACTTCATGTAATAGAGGCCTTAGGGAATAAAGGTAAAGTTTTCGGAATACTGGCTAAACAGGAACATGCCGCGGATTATAAAAATGCTAATGTAAAGGTGCTGGGACCTGTCAATGACAGCAAAATATGCGCCTCAAGGCTTTTCGGTCTTTTGCGTGAATTTGATTCGGAAGGAGTTGATGTAATAATTTCCGAAAGTATACCTGAAAAGGGATTAGGTCAGGCGGTTATGAATCGTTTAAGAAAAGCCGCGGGCCCCTTAGAGAACTTCCTGAATTTTTTCCATCCACATAACTGATTTTCAATAACATTTGTTGAAGGCAGGGATTGTTTCGTTACGAACCTTTTTCGTGATATTTCAATGCCGAAGGATCTCTGACGATATCATCATAAGAAAAAAACACTATCCCCGCGGGGGATAGTTCGTGCAGAGAATTGAATTGTTGTTTAAGTATGTCAGGTTTGTCTTTTAAGAGGTACGCGCCTATACCAATATGCAGTTTATTTTTAGGGGCCAAAGCTATTATTGATCTTCCGTAAAGCTTAAAAAGTTTTGTGTCATCTGTATAATTCATGACGGTAACGTAATCCACGAAATCTTCATTCAGCCATTTTGTCCAGTCTTGTAGAGTGACCAGATATGTTCTTTCAGGAGAGGGTACTATGGTGCAAGATACTTCTATGTCAGGATTTATTTTTTTTACGGCGCGTGATATTTTTTTAACAAGTTTAGTTATATTATTTCTTCGCCAATCGTCCCATTTTTTATAATTATCACGGGAATAAGGAGATTTTATTATGTCTATACCGGATTGTTCTTTAAAATTTTTAAGATTTTCTTTAGTGTAACCGTAACTTATACCGTGAGAAGAAAATCTCGAACCCGGGATGAACGGGACCACCGAAGGATACCGAATATAGTCAAGATGTATTCCCGCGAATTTTGGGTATTTAGTTACGATCTCTTTAACAATACTTGTAAGGTATTCACGCACGTTTCTATCTCCGGGTTCGAGAAAAAGTTGATTTTCGCGGATATAATATTTATCCAGTTTATCTTTTTGATCTCCTTTAAGTGAAGTTCTGCCATGCTGATCCAATGTCAGTACTTTTGACCCGTATTTTTTTATAATGTTCGCTTTTTTATTATGCGCTATACTTAAAAGGTTTATCCAAGCGTGTACTTTTATGT
>JAGLIU010000003.1 GCA_023142805.1 Candidatus Omnitrophota bacterium
TGTATGGAGAAATAAAAATGCTAAATAAAATTGTATTGTTTGTTTTAGTAGTTGTATTTTCTTTTAGTTTTGTTTTGGCAGATGATTCTTGGGATAGTTTTGATGAAGGCAATGGTTCTTCAGTTGTTTTTATAGAAAATGTAAGTGATGATATTATTGGAATTGAAGATGAAAGGGAATTGTTGGAGAGTTCTAATTTAACTGAGTCTTCTATTGAAGATGGAAATCCTTTTGAATATACTTCCTATTTTTATATTGCATTAGGGGTTGGGATTGTGGGGATTTTGATAGCGATATTATTTCTTTATTTCTTTTTTAGGCGGCCTAAGAATAAATGGAAGAAATAGATGCTGGAAATTATTTAAATTTAAAATGAAAAAAAAAGTAGCTGTTTTATTTAGTGGGGGAAAGGATTCGTGTTTAGTGGCATGGATTGCTCAGAAAGAAGGGTATGAGTTGGGATGTTTGGTATCGATTGTTTCTAAAAATAAGGAGAGTTTTATGTTTCATGTGCCTTCGATAGGAAAAGTTCGGATGCAGGCAGAAGTTATGAGGTTACCGTTGATTTTGAAAGAGAGTGAGGGAGTAAAGGAAGAAGAGTTGGAGGATTTGGAAAATGCTATTTTGGATGCTCGAGATAGATTTGGCGTTGAAGGTGTTGTGACGGGGGCTGTTGGTTCAGTTTATCAGGCGTCGAGAGTTCAGAAGATTTGTAATAGGTTGGGATTAGAATGTTTTAATCCACTTTGGCAAGAGAACCAAATTGAGTTATTGAAGGATTTGGTTGCAGAGAATTTTGAGGTAGTTGTTGTTGGGGTTGCAGCGTATCCTTTAGATGAGAAGTTTTTGGGGAGAGTTATTGATGAGAGGTTTATTGAGGAAATGAAAGGGTTAAGGGAAAAATTTGATATTAATCCTGCGGGAGAGGGAGGGGAGTTTGAGAGTTTTGTTTTGAATTGTCCTTTGTTTAGGAAGGGACTAGAAGTGAATGGATTTGAAGACTTTGGAGAGGAGAATTCTTGGAGGAGGGAGTTGGAGATAAAATGATATTAATTATTAACCTTTGTAGAGAAAGACTACACTATTATGAATTTGTGAAACCAATTGAAGATATTCTTAAGCAAGGAGGATTTGAATTTGAGAGTTTACATTACAGTGAGTTGGATAAGGAAGTTTTAGCGAGGTGTAATAAGGTTATTATTTGTGGGACGAGTTTGAAGGATGAAGAGTTCGTAGAGGATTTAGACAGTTTTTCTTGGTTGAAGGATTTTGAAAAGCCTGTTTTTGGGATTTGTGCAGGGATGCAAATTTTAGGAATGGTTTTTGGTGGGAGATTAAAGAAGAATCTGGAAATTGGATTTTTTCATGAAAACTTTGAAAGAGAATTTTTAGGGATTAGTGGAGAAGTAGAAGTTTACCATTTGCATAATAATTACGTTGAGTTTGGAAAGGGGTTTGATATTTTTTCCGAGAAAAATTTTGTACAAGCAGTGAAGTTAAGGGGTAAGGAGTTTTATGGAGTTTTGTTTCATCCAGAAGTTCGGAATAAGAAAATGATTTTGAGGTTTTGTGAAGATGGGACTGATTGAAGATATTAAGAAGAAAAAGATTTCTAGTTTGCCGGATTCAATTATTGAAAAGGTTGCAAAGTTAGTTAATGATGACGTTAAGATGGCTCGGGTTTTACTTCGAAAGTATTTTGGAGTTTTTTTAACAAACAGAGTTTTGAAAGCAAAGGGTTCTGCGGATGAAATTTTGAAAATGCATATATCTTCAAGTAAAAGAGATTATAGAGAATTTTATACTGAGATTTTTTCAGATATAGGGGTTGTTGGTTCTGTTATTGATTTGGGTGCAGGAGTTAACGGATTTTCTTATTCT
>JAGLIU010000030.1 GCA_023142805.1 Candidatus Omnitrophota bacterium
CACGGGGGAACGAAGTCCTGAACATTTAAGGAAAATAGCTATAGATGTGGTTAAAGAGGAGTTGGAAAAGATAGATGGTGTCGCTTCGGCATCGGTCGAGGGAGGACTTGAACGTGAAATACTGATAGAGATAGACCAAAACAGGCTTGGATCTCACGGAATATCAATAACGGAGGTAGCTTCCGCTATTACGGATTCGAATCTTAATTATCCGGCAGGGACTATTAAGGAAAGTTTTTATGAGTATCTTATACGGACGCTTGGTGAATTTAAGACCGTACGTGAGATAGAGCAAGTAGTGGTTAAAAATAAAACCATCGATCCAAGGGACGAGATGTTTTCGTTTGAAGAAAAGCTTAAGCGCAGGGAAATAAGTGAAGAATCCAGGCTGGTCCTTATAAAGGATATCGGGAATGTTCTTGATACATTCAAGGAAAGAAGCAGTTATTCCAGGTATAATCGAAAAGAAAACATTTCGGTTTCCGTTCAAAAACAGGCGCAGGCCAATACGATGCAGGTTATCAATAGGATACGCGCTTCTTTTTTGCGTCTCGAAAAAATGTTACCCGAAGACATCGGAATTGATGTTATTTATGACCAGTCTGTTTTTATTCGTGACGCGATCAACGGTGTGCGTGACGCCGCGCTACAGGGAGGACTTTTAGCTTTTTTGGTGCTTTTGGTTTTTCTCAGAAACTTTAAATCTTCCGCTATAGTTACACTTACTATACCCATATCCATAATGGTGGTTTTTACGTTTATGCATTTTGGGAAACTTTCAATAAATATGATGTCGCTCGGTGGTCTGGCTTTGGGAGTAGGTATGTTGGTGGATAACGCCATCGTTGTAATGGAAAACATATTTCGGCACAGGGAATTGGGGAAGACCGCGAAAAATGCCGCGACAGAAGGAGCGGAAGAAGTCTCAAACGCTATTGTAGCGTCTACGCTTACTACAATAGCGGTATTTCTTCCTATGGTATTTGTTGTGGGTGTAGCGGGACAGCTTTTTAAGGAGCTTGCGTTCACTGTTACATTTTCTCTGGTAGGGTCATTATGGGTGGCGTTAACGCTTATCCCGCTTTTGAGTTGTAAACTTGACGGAGGGGGAAAAGAAAGTAAAAAAAATGTCGCCGCATTTGAAGGAAAAGCAGTTTGGAAAAAGGTTCTGAGTGTGTATGAAAAATTGCTCAGAACCTTTTTGCGGCATAAAATGATAGGTTTATTTTTGGTCTTGATGGTGTTTTTAGGAAGTCTTTTTATTTTCGGTTTGCTTGAAAAAGAACTGATGCCTAAAACAGACCAGGGACAATTTATAATACGCGCTGATATGCGGGTAGGAACAAAACTGGAAGAGACAAATAAAATTATTTTGAAAATGGAAAAAATAATAAGCCGGTACGAGAGTATTAAATCAATAAGTTCTGTGGTAGGGTCAACTAGTGGAGATTCCGCCAAAGATGTTGTTAAAAGGTTGGGGGCTCACCAAGGCCAGATCATAGTTGATCTCAAGGAAAAAAGAAAGATGAAGACAACAGATCTGGTGCAGGATCTGCAAAAGAAGTTTCGGGGGAATAATTCTCTGGGGGATGTTAAAGTAGAGTTTACCCTGCAGTCAGGTGTTATCTCCGGTGCTTTCGGAGGTGGCGGGAAACCAATAACGATTGAAATAAAGGGTGAGAAACTTGACGAGATGGAAAGTATAGCGAAACGTATAGAAGCGGGACTTACCACTGTAGAAGGTATTTTCGGCATAGAGGACGACGCACCGGAACCTTCGCCCGAGATAAGGATAAATATAGATAAAGATAAAGCCGCTTTGTACAATGTTTCGGTAGTTGATATCGCGAGAATAGCGCAAATGGTTCTCAGGGGGTCAGTGGCGACACAGTTCAAGGAAAAAGGGAATGAAATAGATGTCAGGGTAAGGCTAAGAGAAAAAGATAGAGATCAGTTCGGTAAGTTGGGACAGATAAGGATAAGTTCTCCCAATGGAGGGATGTTGTCTCTTGGATCGCTGGCGAGATTTGATAAGGGCAAAGGACCGAGTGAAATAAAACGATTGGGACAGGAACGAACTATTATGGTATTTGCTGATGTTATAGGACGTAAAATCTCGGATGTTATTGTAGATGTTGAAGATATGTTGGAAGTTATGCAATTTAAATCAGGATATTCCGTAAAGCTTACGGGAGAGTCCGAAGAGATGAAAAAATCGTTTAATAGTTTAAGATTTGCTCTTATATTATCGATCGTGTTGGTTTATATGATAATGGCCGCGCAATTTGAATCATTAACGCAGCCTATGATAATACTTTTTACCGTGCCTCTTTCTCTCATAGGTGTTTTGTTAGCTTTATACGCGACAAGTACGTCCGTGAGTGTAGTCGCTATGTTGGGAATAATAATGCTGGGGGGTATAGTTGTCAATAATGGTATAGTGCTGATAGATTATATCAATATACTCATGGCGCAGGGGAAATCCGTCTTGGACGCGGTTGTGGAGGCAAGCATAGCAAGATTAAGACCGATAATCATGACAGCGCTTACCACGGTACTGGGTTTGGCCCCGATGGCCTTGGCGGTCGGGAGAGGATCGGAATTAAGAGCTCCTATGGCGATAAGTGTTATGGGCGGGCTTTTGATCTCTACATTTCTTACCCTTGTTGTTATTCCCTCGATTTTTATTGTGGAAAACGATGTAAGGACAGTAATAGTGAAATTTATAAAAAGAGGAAGAGGATAGGGCTGTGGTGTAGTGTAGCAAATAATACACTGTGTTAAGTATTTTTAAGTTGCCGGCGAAAGATCCGAGCAAGGTTTGAAGATAAAGACAGTTTTGAATTTTAATTCTCCATTTTTCATTTTCAATTTTTAATTAATCAGATATGAGTTTATCCAGTTTTTCAATAAAAAGGCCGATAACAACCATAATGATGTTTTCCGCATTGGCATTAATGGGAGTTATTTCCTTGTTGCGTCTGCCTGTAGAACTTTATCCTAATATTTCGTTTGGACAAATAAGCATAATAGTGTACATACGCGGAGGTATTCCGCCGACCGAAGTAGAATCAATGGTGACCAAATCCGTTGAAGAAGCGGTAAGTACGGTATCTCATCTGGAAAGTATGCTTTCGATATCGAAAGAGGGTGAATCTACGGTGGTGTTGAGTTTTGAGCGTGGTATTGATATGCAGTTAGCCGCGATGGAGGTGAGGGAAAAATTCGCTAAGGTTAAAGGAAATCTTCCGAAAGAAGCGGAAAAACCAATTATCGCGCAGTTTTCGCAAACAGATGTGCCGATAGTTATTTTTGCTGTAACCAGCCGAAAGCGCACGACCGAAGAATTGCGTAAGATAGTAGATGAGACCGTAAAGGAACGCATTAAACGTATAGGTGGTGTCGCGAATGTGGAGGTAGGGGGTGGACGTGAACGTAAGATCTTAGTGGAAGCGGATAAAAAGACATTATACCGTTATGCTATTTCGTATAATCGTTTAATAGCGGCATTAGGGGCCAATAATCTTAATCTGCTTACCGGAGACATTGAAAGGAGCGAGGATAAGATTATTGTACGTGCTATAGGACAGTTTGTAACTGTTAAGGATGTAAAACGAACGGTTATATTGACCAAACCAGATGGGTCAGTTGTGAGGATTGGAGATATCGCGCAAGTAAAAGATTCATATCTGGAAGCAAAAAGTTACGCGAGAAGAAATGAAAACCCTATAGTTTCGGTTTACGTCCAAAAAGAGTCAAAAGCCAATACCATCAAAGTGTCCGAGCGTATTTTGGAAGAGATAGAGGGTGTAAGGGATGTGCTTCCCCAGGATGTTAAGGTAATCGTCACTAAAAATCAATCAGAATTTATTAGTAACGCCATATCCAATTTGCGGGATTCTCTGCTAAGGGGTGCGGTAATGATAATCTTTGTTCTGATGCTTTTCATGGGGAGGCTTAAAGAAAAGGCCAAATTTATTGTTCCTATAGGACTGGTTCTAGCGGTACTGGCTCCCAGCACGGTTTTGTATGTGCTTTTGATCGGGCTTATCGGAGTTCTCATCTTTTTTAAAAAACACCGCTCTATACTGATAGTCGCGGTTTCCATCCCGGTATCGCTTATAATAACTTTCGCGTTTATGGACATGTCGAATATGTTCATGTCCGGGATAATGGATCTTACTATAAATTTTATAACGCTTTTTGGGTTGGCGTTAGGTGTAGGCATGCTGGTTGATAATTCCATAGTTGTTTTTGAGAATATTGTAACAAAGACAGAAGGAGGCGCGGGGAGGGCGGAAGCGGCCGTTACGGGAAGTACGGAAATGAATGTTGTTATCTTCGCTTCGACTTTAACAACGGTTATAGTTTTTCTCCCGATGCTTTTTGTGAGCAAATCGATGAGTATGCTTTATGGAGGAGTTGCTTGGACAGTGACTTTTTCTCTCTGCGTATCTCTCTTTGTGGCGCTCATGATAGTGCCTCTTATGAGCTCAAGGATCAGGCTCGTAGACGAGAGTGGAGAATCGCAGCAGGTTAAAGAAGGTTTTCTTTTACCGTTTTACACTCTGCAAGAGAGGGCATTGTTTTTTGTTTTTAAAAGACGTTTTCTTATTATATCAGCCGCTATACTTTTGTTTGTGGGGGCAATGTATTTATATGGAAGAATGGGCAAAGAATATTTGGGGACAACCGAACAGAACAGATTTACCATATTTGTAGAATTGCCTACAGGAGCAAAACTGGATTCAAGCGATGAGATAGTGAAAAAAATTGAGGCGTTACTTCAAGAAGTTCCGGAAGTGAAAGGTTTTACGGCAAGGGTCGAAGCCTGGTCCAGCAAGGTCTATGTAGAGCTGGTAAGTCTTGAAGATAGAAGAAGGTCTATCGGGGAGATAATAGATGCTTTGAGGCCCAAGGTAACACGACTTCAACCGGCATTTATATATTTCGAAGAAGAACAAGAAGTTGGTACAAAGGAGATAATCCTAAATATTTTTGGGTATGATTATGATGTTCTTAGGGAAATAGCGATCGCGTTGACAACGCGCATGGGACGTATACCATATTTTACCGATACAAAAATAAGAATGAGAGAAGGCCGTCCGGAATTGAATCTTAATGTGGACAAGAAAAAAAGTTCGCAGTTCGGATATACGACCAAAGATATAGCTGATATGGTACACGCCAAGGTCAGAGGTGTAAGGGCCACTATGTATCATACAAAAGCGTCAGAAGTTGAGACTATAGTACGTATGCAGGAAAAAGATAGACGTACAGTGAAGGATATACATACTCTTACGGTCTCAAAAGCCGGTGATGATAGAGTTTTTCTTGATCAGATGGTTGATTTTGAATACAGTCTCGGACCTAGTGAAATATGGAGAAAAAATAGAGCCAGGATGATACAGGTTAGCGCGAATATCGGAGAACTGCCATTGGGGAAGGCAGTTAATTTGCTGGATAAAGAACTGGAAGATATAAAATTACCTGAAGATTATTTTTATGAAGTCGGGGGAGATTATCCAACACTGCAGAAAACACAACAGGAGTTTATCGTAACCATTCTCGTGATAGTAATTCTTATTTACCTTGTTCTGGCATCCATATTTGAGTCTTATCGTCAGCCGCTCATAATAATGGTTACAGTTATGTTAGCTACCATAGGAGCAGTTCTGGCTTTATTTGTCACGGGGACTTCTATTGGGATGGGGGCTTTGATCGGAATGATGATGCTCGCGGGCATAATTGTAAATAACGGGATCATACTTGTAGATCATGCTAATGAACTTAAGAAGACACGAAAGAATCTTTTCAGGTTTTTGATACAGGCCGCGCATGATAGGTTGAGACCTGTTCTAATGACAACAGCTACTACTGTTTTTGGACTTTTGCCGATGGCTTTGGATAAAAGTGAAGGGTCAAATTTGTGGAATCCTTTGGCGATAACCGTAATAGGAGGTATAGTTTTTGCTACGCCACTGACTTTGGTTTTGGTGCCCGCTATCTATTCGATTTTTGAACAGTTTGGGGATATAATAAAAAACATGTTGAATGTTAGAAATTTTAGAAAAAATTTTACATTATTAAAACACAAGTTTTTAGAATATCTTGACGCGCGTATTAAGTCTGAGGAAGAATAAGATCAGATTTGTGTTTTAATTTCTTTGGGCAATTTTTTTGTTACGCTATACTTTATGTTCCTCGCGAAAACTTTCCCTTT
>JAGLIU010000300.1 GCA_023142805.1 Candidatus Omnitrophota bacterium
GACCCATAACCGATGGAATAATGAAACTCTTGTATTCCGAATTTATCAGGACCGGATGTTTCCGCAACCCGATTTAAAATCGCGTACAGACTGATCACGATAAGAACAACCACAAATAATCTAACTACCCTCATATACCTCCCACGATCCTTTCCGAGGTTAAATCCAATGTTTAGTCAGGTAATGAACCATGCTCTTTAAATGAAGCCATGTTTTTTTAGTAAAGAATGTTTTGTCCGTTTCGGCCAGATGATGATGAATAATTTCCGCTTCAGGGTAGTAATAAACCTTATAGCCCTTTTTGTTTAAACGTTTACAAAAATCTATATCTTCGCAATACATTTCAAACAATTCGTCCATTCCGCCCAGTTCTTCATATACGCTTCTTCTAACCATTATACATGCCCCAAGAAGCCAATCTACTTGCGTGGTTTCATCATGCCCAAAATCCGTCATCAAATGTATTTTATCCCTCATTGAATCCTGAAAAAGATATCGCAGGGGTGTACGCCTAAACAAAAAACTTCTTAATGTCGGAAATCTTCTGCATGATAACTGAATATTACCATCGGGAAAGATCAATTTCGGACCACAGGCTCCCGCGTCTGTACTTTGTTCAAGAAAATCGACCATTTTATCAATCGACCCTTCTCTTATCTCAGTATCAGGGTTTAACATTAAAAAAAAGTCCCCGCTTGACCCCTTGAAAGCTATGTTGTTATTTTTCGCGAAATTATAGGCTTCTTTATTTTGTATAACTTTAACATCAGGGTAATTCTTTTTGACAAATTCCACACTACCGTCACAACTGTTATTGTCAACAAAGACGATCTGCGTTGTCCTTTTTATCGAAGTCCTATAGATCGAAGCAAATAGATCCGGTAAATACTTTAAATGTTTATGTCCTATGATCGCTATTGAAACGTCCATTTTAATCCTTTTTTTTGCTAGCCAACTCTGTATAAACTTCTCTGTATACTTCAAGAGTTTTCACGGCAGATTTCTCCCAGGTAAATTCTTTTGCTCTGACATAGCCTCTTTCGATCAGTTCAGATCTTTTCTCCTCATTATCCATTAAATTTCCCATCGCGTCAGCAAGACTTTTAGACGTGATCTCGTCTAATTTTAACGCCGCGTCCCGGCATACTTCAGCTGTTGAGGATCCATTATAACAAATAACCGGAACTCCCTTTATCATAGCCTCGACCAAAGGTAACCCAAAACCTTCAAAAACAGATGGATAAACAAAAAGTTTAGCGCGCTTATATAAAACTGAAAGGCTCATATCATCGACATAACCCAAAAACTTAACTCTTTTTGAAATTTGAAGTTCTTCCGCCATCGAGAAAAGTTCCTCGAACATATCCGTCTTTCTTCCGACAATAACAAGATCGTATTCAATGTTTTTCTTTGTTACCAATTCCGCGTACCCTTTCAATAATTCGTCCACTTTCTTCCTTGGTTTAAGATTCCCTACATAAAGAAAATAATTACGCTTTATCTCATATTTTTTAAGAATTTTCTTCTCTTCATCCTCTGATACTTTCGTCTTAAAATGTTCCGGGACACCATTGTAAACCACCGTTATCTTATCTCTATCTATGTGGAAGTTATCGGCAATTTGTTCTTTCGACACTTGAGATACTGTGAGCACTTTTTTAGCGACCTTCATCATTAAAGCTGTACCATAAACCAAAGACAGTCTTTCTATAAAGGAATACTGTTCAGGTAATAATCTATAAGAAACATCATGTATTGTAAGAACTAATTTCGCGCTATTAAAGATCGGAGCAATATACTGAAAATGAATTATGTCAGGGCGATCTTTCAAAAAAGCCAACGGATATGATACACATAATCTTATCCATCTATTATGCGGGCATATTTTTTTTATGACAAAGTTGTCAGGCAATTTCCCTATTAACTTATATGCTGAATCATTAGTAACGTAAACAATATATTCGTTAGTCTTATCGATATCCGCTAAAGCCTTTATCAACCCAATCGTGTAGGTCTCGTCTCCGGATCGTTTATTTCCAATAGTATGCCCGTCAATCGCTATTCTCACTACTTTTTCCTTTTCGCCTTTATTTCAATACCATTTTAAAACATTTTTTTAAATACTTGTACTTTTCTAGAAATATGGACTTTCCGGAAAAAATGTATTTAAAATAAGTAATAAAAATCCTAAGAACAAATCCAAAACTTAAAAATGTTCTAAAAATAAAAAGTGCCGCCTTTCCCCGGTGTTTCCTAAAAAGACGTACTGTATTATTACCCTGCTGTGCTATAATTTTGTCCCATACCTGAAAAGTACTGACTCCAAGATAATGAACCACTTCCGCGTCGGGTATATAAAAAATTTTCCACCCTTTCTTTTTAACTCTGTAGCAAAGATCCACGTCTTCCGAATACATAAAGAAATCCTCATCAAACATTCCAATTTCTTTGAAAAGAGAATTTCTGATCATAAAACACGCTCCGGTAACCCAACCAACCTCCAGTGGAATCTGAGTTTCCCCTGAAACATATATACCTCTAAAGAATGGAATATGTCCCATTTTTTTCGCCAAGAAAAAATAATGATTAAATGCCGCCCAAAGTGAAAGAGGACTCTCCCCTCCCCCGAGAGCTTGCAAAGAACCGTCAGGATTTATAATTTTTGGCCCCACAATACCGGCTTCCGGATGACTTTTAAAAAAAGAATGAATTTCCTTAAATGCTTCCTTCATTATCTTAATATCAGGATTCATAATAACTAAAAATTCCCCGGAAGCACGATCGCTCGCGTAATTGACGCCTCTCCCAAATCCCAGATTTTCCTTGCTTTCAATTATTTTTACATCAGGTACAAATTTTTTCAGAATTTTAAGACTATTGTCGGAAGAATCATTATCAAGAACTATTACCTCATAGACCAAATCACCAACAGCATCGGCAATAGACTTCAAGCATCTTTCTAAATATTGTTCCGCGTTCCAATTTACTATAACAATACTAATATCCACAACTATTTCACCTCAGCTCCATCATTATTAGACTTAGTTCTCTTTTTTTTTGAAACTATTGCCGGTATTCCTCCGGCAATAGCGTTATCCGGCAAAGCATCCGTAACCAATGACATTGTCTTGATAAAAACATTGTCCCCAATTCGAAAATGCCCCAGAATAGTCGCCCCTATTCCGATGGTAACATTGTCACCTATAACGGGACCTCCCAACCATCCCTTGTCACATATTTTCTCTCCCCTGCCGCCTATCGTAACTTTCCCGTAAATACACGCGTTTTTCCCTATTTTTGCCAGAATAAGCGTTCCCACCACATGTCCTAGAAAAAAGCCGGGTCCGATTTCACAACAAGGAAGAATTTCACATCCAAAGAAAATAATACTTAAATTGTACAATATTCTTGCTAAAAAACTTAATTTTTTCCCTAAAAAATAATGTGCCAACCTGTAGCTTGTAATAACCATCATATTCGGCGATAATAAGCTGGCTATCGTATTTGCCAAGTTGGGCGATTTATCCAAAAATCGCATTCTCACCTTATTATCCTGCTTCAAATATAAGATAGTCTCTTTTAGTGAAATTTTATCATGTTTATAATAATTCTCTTCCAAAAACATCTTCTAACTCCTCTCTATTAATCACACAGAATCACTATTTTCTCTCCGCAATCCTAGCCGGCACTCCACCAACAGTAGAATTATCCGGAACAGATTTTGTCACAAGTGTGCCTGCTTTAACGAATACATTGCTACCCAGGCTAATAGGACCAAGGATCATCGCTCTAAAACCAATAATACACTTATCTCCGATCTCAGGCCCGCCAAACCATCCCTCATCAAAAGACCCGGTTCCATTGCTTCCTATAGCGGCTTGACCAAAAACTATTACATTTTCACCGATCTTAGCCCGGACCGCTGTTCCTCCGACATGAACGAGAACAAAACCTTTACCTATTTCACTACAAGCGTCAATATCACAACCAAAGAAAATAACATTTAATTCAAAAAAAACAAATGACATTATTTCTAGATTTTTGCGGTAAAAATAGTGTGATAACCTGTAAAATATAGTCGCTGTCATTGTTGGCCATAAATAACTGAAAAATTTATTTACAAAAGTAGGTTTTTGCCCCAAATGTTTGATCCTGGCAAGATTATCCGCGGATATATTGCTCAGAGTTTCACTAAAACTTATATCCTTTTTTTGGGAATTTTTATTATCGAACATATTTTTTCCTCTCCTTTGTTACCTTTGTGTAACCTTTAAGCAAAAGATACTTATACAATTTATTATACAAAACCAAACTAACGCGCTCATTGAGATTTTCACACATACGCGCAAGCTGCTTTA
>JAGLIU010000301.1 GCA_023142805.1 Candidatus Omnitrophota bacterium
AAACGCTAAATAAAGATTCCTCTCCAGATTGGAAGCGTCCACTACGTCAACAACGACCTCGGGTTTTTCAAAAAGAAGAAAATCCCTCGCTATGCGCTCTTCTTGAGTATAGGAAGTCATACTGTATGTTCCGGGAAGATCAACTATTACTACTTTATCCCCGTTTGAAGTAAAAGAACCTATCTTTTTCTCGACCGTTATTCCGGGATAATTCGCTACATGTTGTCTCGCCCCGGTAAGAAGATTAAAGATGGTAGACTTCCCTGAATTCGGCTGACCCGCCAATGCTACTAAAATTTCTGTGTTTTTTTGATTCATACCAAAACTACCTCAACCGCCTTAGCTTCAGAATGACGTAAAGTCAAGAGATACCCTCTCATGTAGATCTCAATAGGATCCGCTAATGGAGCGTTCCGGACAACCTCTATTATTGTCTCCGGCATAAATCCCATATCAAGCATACGCTGCCCCAAAATACCCTCCGCGGAAATATCCACCACACTGCACTTCTGGCCCGGCTTAATTTCATCCAAAGTCATTTCCTATACCCCTTCTGTTCCTTCCACGGAAACCATGATCTTCTGAGCCATCCCCTGCCCTATAGCCAAACGAGTCTCTTTGACTGAAAGCAGAAACGGTCCCGGAGCTCCATGTTTGATCACTGTAACTTCTGAACCCACATTTAACCCCACATTAGTCAAATGCTCTTTGATCCCTCTGCCGCCATCAATAGAAACAATTCTTACCTGTTGTCCTGAAATAACTCTCGTCAGCGATATAACAGATCTCCTCATAATTTACCCGCCGAATTCCTGTTGTTTTTCTGTTGGGGACATAAACCATTCTCAGACATGTTTAATTTATTAAACAAAAAATTCACTTTTTCCTTTTGTATTTACACTCGCTTCTCTTCCCTGTCTTGATATAAAAATTAAACCCTTTAAGCCATTCAGGAGTCTCACTACTCTGAACAAATTCGACAAACTTCGCTAATCTCTTAGATGTTTTCGTGCTTAAAGCATGTTCAATCTTACAAGCGTCTTTTTCAGATAATTTATTATCAAGCCCTAATATGTTTTTAAGAAATTTTGTAAGCATATCATGTCTCTTTTTTATCTTGTTAGCCAGTTCTTCTCCTTTTGGAGTAAAGTCTACATGACCATATTTCTCATGTAAAACGAATCCTTTGCGTGAAAGAGTCTTTAACGCGCAGGAAACACTTGCTTTTGTCACATTCATGAGTTCACTTATATCCTTTGCCCTGACTACCCCGTCTTTTTGTTTCAAAACAATAACAGTTTCCAAGTAATCTTCCATATTGGAACTCAATTTATCATATTTTTTAGTTTTATCTGTCATATAATCCTCATCCTATAAGTTAGCCATCCCAATCTAAGTTAGTCGAGTTTAACATGTTTCATTTTTCATGTCAATATTTTTTTCAGCCCCAAAATTAGTAGCCGGGGTTTAAACCCCGGCTACTCCATCTACCCTTCGAATATCCCACATAAAATGATAACTCCGTACCCCAAAATTATTCCCATTTGATCCCGGATACCCCGAATAAAATCCGGGGTTCCGGGATGACGATGAGGAGAAGATCAAATCCAGGGTTCCGGAATGACGATGGGGAGGAGAATCAAGTCAGGGATTCTGACAAAGACTTTCCTTCTTCCGTCATCCCGGAATCCTGGCGAAG
>JAGLIU010000302.1 GCA_023142805.1 Candidatus Omnitrophota bacterium
GACGTGACGAGGTAGTTCCCACAAAAGGAGAAAGTGCCTTGGAGGCAGCTTTAGATATGCTCGGGTGCGAAGCGATCCCCAGATAATCATTAGAGGAAAAATTAACATATTTCCGGCCGTTCACAAGAAGATTCCCACCGATCAAATGTTCAACGGTTTTAAGATCTCTCAAAAGCTGAAGTGTACGTTTCTCTTCTAAAAATCCTCTTATTCTACGTTCCATAATTTCCGTATCTCCTTTAGCAGTTCCTTGTCATCGCAAGGAGATCCGCCTTTTACAGTAAGATATCCTCCCACCATCATACCGTTAGCACCCGCTAAATACATCATACCCTGAAAATCTCGAAGCACCGATTCTCTTCCGGCCACCACCTTTATTATAACATCCTCAAGGATTATTCTAAAGAGCGCAATTGAACGTATCGCGTCTATCGGGGATATTGGTTTCACATTTTCCATTGGCGTACCTTTTATCGGAATAAGAAAATTCAGGGGTACAGAAGAAACATTCAATTCCTTAAGTAAAACAGCCATATCAATACGATCCTGCCACGTTTCCCCCATACCGAGGATCCCTCCGGAACAAACCTCAAGCCCCGCGTTTTTTGCCACTTTTATCGTGTTAATACGTTCATCATAATCATGAGTAGACACGATCGAAGAATAATATCTTTCGGAGGTCTCAATATTATGATGATACCTGATAAGCCCGGCTTCTTTAAGAGCTAAAAAATCCTCTTCGGAAAGCGCTCCCAAAGAAGCACACACATTTATCTCTGTATTCTTCGAAATAGCCGTTATCGTGCCTGAAACACCCTCTATTTCATCTTTTGTAAGGCGATTCCCACTGGTGACTATCCCAAACCGTTCCGCACCGTTATCATAAGCCTTTTTTGCCTCTTCAAGGATCTCTGCTTTCGTCATTAAAGGATATATCGGTACATTTGTACAATATTTCGCTGATTGAGCGCAAAATTTGCAATCCTCGCCGCAAACGCCGGATTTGGCGTTCACTATACCGCATAACTCAATTTTGGACCTTATATGGGCTTTACGGACCTTATTTGCCCTAAAAACGAGCTCATCTGTGGTTAAACCCAATAATTTTTGATACTCCTTACACCTCAATGTATCCATAAATTCCCTTCATTGTAAACAAATATATCCTTTTTAGTTTACAATTATGACGTTAAAAACCCCAAATGTTACATTTTCTTGCCTGGCAAGAAAATGTAACATTTGGGGTATATTAGATTATTTATCTTCTGGTACGGGATGTTCTCGCGGCTCTTGTCGCGTTTCTTAGGTTTTTTTGCGCGCGTTGCTGTCGGTTATGTTTGTTTATTTGATTCAGGTTCTTTAGCTGTTTTTGTTGGCGCGCGTTTTTATTCATCTGCTGGATCTGTTTAAGATTTCGCTGTTGTTTTTGCTGACGCTCCATATTTTTCATGGAAATCTGCTGATTCACGGCAGCTGTAAGCCGTAATAGAGCATCCTTACTTAATTTTTCTATTGGAGTTTTATTATAGGTAAAAAACTTACCTTTTTCATTCTCAATGGTATCAATGCCGCTTACAGCCCCGATAATATCTTTTCTGTTATTGAAAATGTTGTTCAATCGGGTAACCATCTCTTTTTCCGACAAGTTCGGAGGAACGTTAGTCGAAACCAATGCTTCCGTCGATGTTTTCTTCGCTGCCGCTTTGATCGCGGGCTTCTTTTTTACCACCTTGGGCGCGGGTTTAACAACCTTTTTCGCGGGTACAACCGGAACAGCTTTCTTTTTTACTTTCGCTTTTTCTGTTTTTGCCGGCTGGGCTTTAGGAGTTTTGACCCTGTCCCACCAGGCCGCGTTGGCGTTTTGACTCACCATAAAAGATAAAACACACGTAAGTACTACCAATGTTCTTTTCATTCCATCCCCCTTCTTTCACTGAATTTCACAAAAACCAACCCGAGAAAACCTGTAAACGCAACCAACAACATCGCGGCTTGCGCGAGAGTTACCGGGCCTAAAATAGGCACACTATCTACCCTCAAAAATTCCACCGTACAACGTAGTATACCATATAATGCCAGTGATGCAAAAAATACCGTACCCGCCGGAACGCCTTTTTTATAGATGTGCCGCATAATAAAAAAATTAAATAAGACAAAGATCAGATAATAAAGCTGTGTCGGATGTCTTGTTAAATTTTTAGAGTCCATGTAACTAAAAACCATACCCCAGGGAAGCTTCGTAGGCCTACCGTAACAACATCCGTTCAAAAAACAACCCACACGTACGAACACTTGGTGCAGCATCATAAAAGGTATGGCGTAATCGGCACATACCAAAAAGCTGATACGTTTCAAGCGAAGTTTTACAAACCCCAATACTGTCAATATCTCAAATAACAGCGCGCCGAGAAAAGCATTTGAGGATAACGCGATGATCTTTCCATAAGAAAACCCCATTTGCAAATAAAAATTGCTTCTCTCACTTCTCAGGAACATAGAAATTATTCTCGCTCCCAACATCCCGAAACAAAAGATCAAAAAAGTACAAATTCCGATGCCCACGCGTGTTATGGGAAAATCTTTAGGCTTGTTCACGATCGACAGTACCAGGACGACAATGAACCCTACAAGCAAGCTCAAATCCCATGCTTTTATCTTAAAAATCGTATTAGGAAAAATGAATGGATACATTTATATAATCCGGTCTTACTCGAGCCAACCTCCCGGTAAAATATAGCATATTACTTGTGTAGAAACAAGCATACTCGCGATACTGTCATTATGCCGCCACCTGAACGTGTGATAAGGATGTCACAAAATCCCTCAACGTAGTCATAATATATTTTGCCATGATCGGTATCAGTTCAAACACACCGATGCCTCGTATTCTATTCAGGGTCGCTTCATTACATTCTATCGCGAGCGCCGTAGCTTTCTTCGCGGCTATACGTTTTATAATGGTCATCAGGCTGGCCATAGCGAGAGTCGCTTCTTTCCCTTCTTTTGTCATTAGCTCACCCTGTGGGTTAATCACAACCAGGTTATAGACATCGTTTATTTCTTTATCTCTGAAACGTGTTTCCGCCGCTGTTAGCGCTCCGTCATTTTCGGGTACGGCCACCGCGACATACGCGGATTTAGCGACGATCTCACCATCGGCTGCCATCTCCGCCACAGCGAGATCAACCGCGTCAAAGATAGTTCTGTCCCTATCATCTTTTTCAAGTTGTACAACCCTGACATTAGTCCCGGAAACGAGAGCCTGCACAGTCTCAATATTAGTCTTATCCACCACAATTACGGGCCGGATGAACGCTTTATTTCTCAATCTGCCGTGATTTCTCCTGAACCCAGCCTGAACAACCGCCTCTTCTATAAGAGCCTCATGGTTCAGAACATCTCCACGCGCGTCAATTACCGGAATAAGAGTCGCCTGGAACACTCCCGTTGTCTCTAAGAGCCGTACAATACTGTACCACACGTCTTTTTCGGAACTTACCAGGTTATCCTTCATACTATCCATACGACGCGATATCTCAGCCGCTACCCGTTTCGCGGCTTGCGCCATATCCGTTTTCATCAAAACATCAGGTTGTAACGCTTCAACCATCTCATTGATCTTTTCAATTCTTCCCGCAACGCGTTTACGTAACGAATCTGCCATAGCCGCTGTCTTCCTCTTTTCTTCTGCCGGCACTTCGTCTTCAGACTTTTCAATCGTGGAAAGTTTATCTTTCAACGTCCTATCAGCTACAAGATCGATCAAAGCGGTCACAATAGTAACGGCATCTTCTTTCGAAACTTTCGCGACGTTGGCATAACTGTCAAGAGACATCCTGAACCCGTATTGTTGTCCTCCCGAAATTAACGCCCGAAGAATTTTTACCGCGTCTTCTCCAATGTTCTGTCTTACTATGGTCAAGATCGCTGATTGATCAACATTGGTTAATTGTCCGATACCGGCAAGAACCATAGCGGGATTATTTTCAAACACATCAACCACTTTTTCATATGACGCGTCAGCTGAAGTAAGAGACCTTACGAAATCTTTTCCTGTTATCTCTTTTACCATCTTACCCTCTTCCGTCTTGGCAAGCACAAAAGACCCGAGCGTATCGTCATACCGCAGTACTCGCACCTGAATTCCGCCCATCTTTGTCAATTCAACAATATGCTCAGGAACAAAATTACCATATATGACCTTCCTCGTCATCATCGCGAAAGTATCAGCGATAAACTCATCATTTG
>JAGLIU010000303.1 GCA_023142805.1 Candidatus Omnitrophota bacterium
CCAGTCCGGCAACTGTATTCTGAGTAGTAGTTGACTTGCCTATTCCACCTTTACCATAAATCGCGATTTTTCTCATATCTTCCTCCGTAGTTTTGTTAATGAACCCAAAATGTAATGAGACCTCCTTTAAAGAGAGCCCCGTTACCCAAAAAAAATCCCCTCAAACCTTCAACGGCTCAAAAGGACAACTTCGTCTTTCTACTTTAATCTAAAAAAAATCCTCTCGAACCTTCAATGGCCTAAGAGGACAACTTTGTCTTTTTACTCTAATTTAAAAAAAATCCCCTCAAACCTTCAATGGCCTAAGAGGACAACTTTGTCTTTTTACTCTAATTAAAAAAAATCCCCTCAAACCTTCAATGGCTCAAGAGGACAACTTTGTCTTTCTACTCTACCTTCTAGAGAATACACCCACTTCAAGAATTTGTCAAGCATTTTTTTAAACAACATTGGGATTGCTAAACACATCATTACTCCCCGGAGCGTAAAAAACTATATTTTTGAATAACGTATAACACACTTAACTACGAAAAAACTGAAAATAAGAAGTCCTACACAAATACCGAACTTACAAAAAGATAAAACTTGATCTTATTTTAGCGGCGAAAATCTCTTTATTTTTTTATCGAAAACATCGTTTGGAAAAAGTTTATTAAGATATTCATAAAATGGTAAAGCTTTCTTCTCCTGCCCCATACCCTCGTAACTATAAACAAGAAAAGACAGAACGAATCTTTCCTGAAATTTATCATGCGGAACTTTTTGCATCAAGTTCCAGGCCTCAGATAAAAACCGAACAGCTTGTTCATGATCTTTAAGCCTCTGAAAATAAATACGTCCGATCTCCGCGTTGATCTCCCATGAATCGGGATTTTTCCTTAACCCTTCTTTCAAAAACGCGATTCCTTGAGAGACTTTTCCCAGTCTATCCGCTAAATAAAACCCCGTAAGTGTGTATGCTTGTATATTGCCCGGATCTATCTCTGCCGCGTAATACAACCATGGGACGATCTCTTTTATCTGGCTGTCCTGTAAATGTATATGTTCAGTCACATCGATCTCTTGGGATATTCGGAATAATATGTTAAACGGACTTACCTCGGGACGACTGTGCTTATCTGAATGTTTACAAGCCTCACAGTCCTCACCAACACCCGCGACACCAACTCCCTGATGTTCTTCAAAAAAATGTCCGACTCCGCCATGCCAATAAAGATCCGCCTGAAGTATCGACATGCTCGAAATTATAGATCTACCCTCTCCCAAAAATCTTAAAAAGACCGGAACATCATTAACCGGCTGTGCCTCCGCGTACACACAATTGTATAGATCGATTTTCATAGACATAAGAACTATTGCTGCCAGGCATACAAATGTCAACGCTATATTATTTTTTTTCAAAACTTTTTTCTCCTAAAGATACGATCGGCCGCGGACAACAACATAAAACAATAAACAAACGTATAAACGCTTACCGAAACAACCACCCATGCGGGAAGCGGATCCCACGCGTGTGTGATCCTTACCCGAAGATCAAAAAACTCAAAGTGTGGCAATAAATAATAAAGGATGCCGTATAAAACCGATACAACGCCTTTAGATGAAAAAATTATCTCTTTGATGGAACTTGAAAACCCGCCTATTATCATATAGAACAAAAACGATAATGTAACATTCGCCGCCATTGTCATAAAAACTGAAAGAAATATCGCGAAAGCCGAAGTCATACAAAGAAATAAAATACCAAAAATAAATCCTTGCCCGAGCAAACTCAAACTTTCTATTTCACCACCTGCCGTATAAAAACTGATAAAAATAGCGTAAAAAACAGTAAAAGAAACTACAGATACCGCCATGCTTCCGCAAAATTTGCCAAGAATTATCTTGTAGCGGCTTAACGGTTTTGCCAAAAGAGGATATATGGTCCTGGACTCAATCTCAACCGGGATCTGTTTTGCCGCGAAGGTTATCGATATGATAAAGGAAAAAAGCATGACCATGGAATATCCGAAATCTCTAACGTAGCGGGATATTCCCTCTATTTGAAAAAATGTTTGAGCGGATAAAACCCCAAGAATAACAAGCATGAATATTAAAAGAACGTAAAAATCTTTTTTGCGGATAAGTTCCTTTATCATACCCCCTGCTATAGCCCAAATAGCCCTCATATCTTCTCTCCTATTATGTTTAAAAAATAATTTTCCAGAGACTGCCCGGCTTTTTTATCACCAAGAAGATCATTCACCGTTCCGGTCGCCAAAAGATGTCCTTTGCATAAAATACCGATCCTGTCGCTTACTAATTCCACTTCTGAAAGTTCATGTGAAGAAAAGAAAATAGTTTTCCCTTTTAATTTTAGATCCTGAATTACTTCTCTCATCTTCATGCGGGAGAAAGGATCCAATCCCCCCATAGGTTCATCCAGGATCAATAGATCCGGATCGTTTATGAGCGCCTGAGCAAAACTGACTTTCTGCATCATTCCTTTTGAAAACGTTCGCATAAGTCTGTTCGCCTCATTTTCGAGACCGACTAACTCAAGTAGTTTACCAACTCTTTCACGCAATAGATCCTTATTTATCCCAAAAATATTACCATATATCTTAAGAAGTTCTACCGGAGTAAGATACTTGTAATAGTTCGCTATTTCCGGCATATATCCTACTTTTTGACGTGTCTTTGGTTCCCTCGGAGATTGTCCGAATAAGGTAAGTTCTCCTTTTTCAGGCGTCAAAATACCCAAAAGAAGTTTGATGGCGGTCGTTTTTCCGGCACCATTAGGGCCTATAAACCCAAAGATCTCTCCGTCTTCCACAGAAAGATCCACCCCCTTAAGGGCTTCCGTTCGACTCTTTCCCGACTCATACGTATACTGTAAGTTTTTAGCGCTAAGTATTTTCTGCATGGAAAATTAAATCTCCTTTCTTGGAAAAGGGGCCAGATCTTGATTCTAAACTTAAGATATTTTGTCGTACTTTCTATCTCCCCACAACAACCCTCACTCCAACTATACCATATTATCCGGACACCATAAAAGCAAAATACGTTACCCTTCATTCTATTTCACCGGTCTTTTTGAAGCTCTTACCCTTGCCTTTTTGTCTACAAAAATATAGCCAGGGTAGCCATGACCCCTAAGCCGAAAGTCAATAAAATGAATTTATACCCCTTATCCTGAGGTAAAACAAACTCTTCCTCAATGATATCAATAAACGCTACATATAAAAAAGTTCCGGCGGCCAACGCGTCAAACACGCCCTCAACCATAAGCTCAGCCTTGTTTTGCAAAAACGCGGTCAACACAAGGCCGCAAACAATACCTACCGGAGTCATAAAACTGAAAAGAGTGACTATCTTCCTCAGACGCTTTCCGGTAACACCCTCTTTATTGAGATTAACCGCCAGAGCGAATACAGCCGAACCTTTGTGCGCGACAATCGCTATCAGAATAATAAAGGCTTTTGTAATTACATCTTCCGTTCCTAAAGCTATCCCGGCTATTATCGAATGAACCGAAAGAACGAAAGCCAGAATATACGGTGAAAGTCTTACATGGGT
>JAGLIU010000304.1 GCA_023142805.1 Candidatus Omnitrophota bacterium
TTCGTTAACAACTTCATGACTCCCCTAACTGATATTATTTTTACATCAGTTTAACTATTTGTCAACTTATTTTTATTAATTATCCAGTTAAAAATTAAAAGTACAAATAAGAAAAAGGAGTCTAGTAAAAGGGTCAAGCCTGTATTAGATGTTTATTAAAAATTTTCTCATAAAATTCACTATCCTTCATTATCCGGTAAGAACAGCTTATCATTTCCAACGACAAATTCATTCTCTTTAAAATATCTATATTTCTATAATTAAACTTCTCTCTACAGTATCTAATTGCGAAATCTCTCACTTTACAATAATTTTTATCCTCCAATAAGCCAAATATCAAGATTACAGACTTGACCCCCTTTTATTTTCGTATTTGCATTAAAACATCGAACATGTCGTCATACCGCTTTTCCTCAAAGTAAAAAAGGGCTATCTCTCTAATAGTCCCCGCACGAAGAAGCGAATCGCCTATCTTCTTTGCAAAAGCTAACCCCTTCTCTTCTTCTCCGGCCCTTACAAGATTCACGACGATTTCAGAGCGTATACAGTTCCGAACATAGCCCTGCGCAACAAACCGACCGAAGAACGGGATAAAGCGTTCAACACCGGGGCCCCACCTCATGAAATCAGGATCTTTGCTGTAATCATACATCATCCGGTCGACTTCCCCTGGCATTTCTGATAGCATTTCTTTAGCCTTCTGTTTTAACCCCGCCTCCGCGTAGGATCCCGACAGCTTTACAAGCGTATCGATCCTTCTTGCGCTATCTTCAATGCGCCGGGCCGTTCCTTCAGCCTCCGCCAGAAGCAGAGAGGCCATATTTTCTTCCCCGGCCTGTGTATACTTTACAGCTATATAAGCACGCGCAAGAGCCTCCTTATCAGGATACAGGAATTTCTCTTTATAATGGAGGGAATAACGCGCTCCTGATTCCTTAAGCTTAACTGCACGGGCCTTTTCATTTAAACCGATTTCCTCATATCTCTTCGCTATCTCCTCAAATGCGGCAAACTTCTGTTTAAGATCTTTTATTTCTGAAGCCGAGTCCGTTGCCTGCGCCAAGAGGGCGGCGCTTGTCGTTTCTTCCTGCTTGCCAGCATCTGCATGACCGGCCAGCTCGCTCACCTCCGTGGTCATCGCCGGAATGGACCACTGCCCTTCGGATAGTTTCAGCTCCCCGATCTGCTTCCCGTTCTCAAAGAAAGTAACTCTCTTATAGTTGTACTTGGGTATACGTACGGCCAGGTAGTTCGTCACAAAAAAAGTCCAGACCTCCTTGGGCTCATTGAAGCAGTAATAAAAAACCAATTCTCCGTCTTTGGCGGTGATCTTATCTACTTCAAAAGCGCTGTCCAGTTGGTCATCCTTGGGAGCAACCATAACCCGGGCAACGATAAGAATTTGTTCGGTTTTGTATAACTCTCCGTCAGGAGAAAACGGCCGGGGTTTATCAGGAGATCGCACCGGCATGGTCGCGGCCGGATGGAACAAAGTATCATACTGGGCAGGTGTCTGGATCAGGGCACATAAGACATCTTGCTCCTTCGCATCCCATGTAGTGAGAAAGTTTCGGTAATAGCCGACAAGTATTCTATTATAATGCATGGCCTGTTCCGCAGGCTCTCCGTCCGTGTTGTCGGCCCACGACAACGGACAAACCAAGCCAGCCGCTATCATGAATGCCGCCAAGCCGGAACTGATAAGTAACTTTTTATATCTCATTTACCACCTTCTCTTTTCTTCTGCTTCCGCACTTAAATATCTCTTTTACCGTGGGTCGTGTGAGAAAAATGACGTGTAAAATTCCTACAACGGCTATAGTAGACCAAATGGCAACTTCTTGGAGCCATATTTCAAAATGGCCCCGAATATCAGTAAAGGCATCGCCGATATTGAGAAGAATCCATCCTATAATGCATATTGAAAAAACCGACCAAAACAATATAAGGGCTTTCCT
>JAGLIU010000305.1 GCA_023142805.1 Candidatus Omnitrophota bacterium
TTTGGTCGCGTGTGTGGGAGGCGGGAGTAATTCTATGGGGCTTTTTTATCCGTTTTATAACAACGCGGACATTAAATTTATCGGTGTTGAAGCGGCCGGACTTGGGATAACAACCCCGCATCATGCCGCGGCGCTTTTAAAGGGACGTGTAGGTGTTTTACATGGGAGCAAAAGTTTTCTCCTGGAGGATAAGGATGGTCAGGTACAATTGGCCCATTCGGTTTCAGCCGGGTTGGATTATCCCGGAGTGGGTCCGGAACACGCGTTTTATAAAGACGTGAACAGAGCTGAGTATGTATCGGTAACCGATAAAGAAGCGCTTGCGGGAGTGAAATTGCTTTCAGAGGTAGAAGGCATTATTCCCGCTTTGGAGTCGGCGCACGCGATTTATTATCTGACCAAGTTGTCAAAGAAAACCAAAAAAACCGATATTATAATAGTATGTCTATCAGGACGGGGAGATAAAGATATTGATATAATGAAAGAACATATGTAGTGGAAATTTAAAACAAAAAGTAGGATTGAAAAAATGAATAGAATAGATCAGGCGTTCAAAAGGTTAAAAAAAGAGAAAAAGAAAGCGTTCATTCCGTATATAGCGGCGGGAGATCCGGATCTAAAGACAACCGTGAAACTTGTTGAGGTATTGACGGAAGCAGGCGCGGACATAATAGAGTTGGGCATACCGTTTTCAGATCCTTTGGCGGACGGTCCTACAATACAGAAAGCGGTACAGAGATCATTGGAGGCGGGAACTACGGTTAAAAAAATATTGGAATTTACCAAAGATATCAGAAAAAAGGTGGAGGTACCGTTAGTGTATATGACCTATTTTAATATCATATATAACTACGGCACGGATCAGTTCATAAAAGACGCTAAAAAATGTGGTGCGGATGGATTGATCATTCCGGATCTGCCATTGGAGGAATCAAAAGAAGTAAAACGTATAGCGGATAAAGAAGATTTTTGTTTGATCTTGCTTACGGCGCCTACTACATCAGAGAACCGTTTTGATAAAATAGCCAGATCAAGCCGGGGTTTTATTTATCATGTTTCTTTAACCGGGGTGACCGGAGCGAGAAAAACACTCGCGACAAAACTGTCCGCGGAAGTAAAAAAATTAAAGAGAATAACATCAAAACCGTTATGTGTAGGTTTTGGAGTTTCAACTTTAAAGCAGGCCAGAGAAGTTGCTCTTGTGGCGGATGGTGTGATCGTAGGAAGCGCGATAATTAAGATCATTGAGAATACTCTTTCCGATAAAAGGGCCATGCTGTCTAAGGTACAGCTTTTTACCAAGTCTCTTGCCCGCGCGATACATGATGTGTCGGTGGTTAAGGGATCAAAATGATCATATGAGAGTTTTGGGACTGGATATAGGGACGAAGAATATCGGGGTGGCTTTGAGTGATGAGCTGGGGATATTAGCTCAAGGCAAAGAGGTGATCTTGAGAAAAAGTGATAAATACGCTATTGCCAGAATAAAGGAGATAGTAGAAGAGTTTGGTGTAGGAAAAATAGTGGCGGGTCTTCCGATAAATATGGATGGATCTAAAGGCGCGCGAGCTGAAGATAGTGAAAGATTTTCCGGGAAAATAGAAAAAGAGATATCTGTTCCGGTAATTTTGTGGGATGAACGGTTAAGTACAAAAGAGGCGGAAGATGTAATGATCCGAGCCGATATCTCACGTAAAAAGCGTAAAAAAGTTATAGATAAAGTAGCCGCGCAATTGATATTGCAAGGATATTTAGATTCAGAGTTTAAGCGTGAATAGGGAACAGTAGGAGCTTACCCCGACTCCAAACTATGAATTGATGTTAGCCGGGGATCGATCCGCTTCTGGCGGAAATTACGAACTTATTTAACTGAAAGGTAAAAATGTATAAAAAAATACGAATAAAGAACGGACTTAACGTTGTAGTTTCGCCGATGCCCGGAATGACTTCGGTTACTTTGGGGATATGGATAGGTGTAGGTGGTCGTTATGAATCTCAAGAACAAAGCGGTATAAGTCATTTTGTGGAACATATGTTGTTCAAAGGAACTCACACGAGAACGACGAAGGACCTTAAAGAGTCAATTGAAGGTATAGGAGGAGCTTTTAATGGATTTACCTCGGATGAAGTGACGTGTTATATGGTTAAAGTACCGGCAAAGTATACCGAACTTGGTCTTGATGTTCTGACGGATATGGTTCTTGACGCGAAGTTCGATGAAGAAGACATAACTCGTGAAAGATCCGTTATTTGTGAAGAAATAAAGATGTATCGCGATCAGCCGTCAGATCATATTCTGGATCTATTAAGTGAGACGATGTGGCCGGATGATGCTCTCGGAAGGCCGCTTACAGGCAGTATAGCGAATGTGAAAAAGATCAAACGTAAAGAATTGATAAATTTCAGGGACAAGAATTATCAGCCGGGAAATATCGCGGTGGTAGCGGCCGGTAAAGTTGATCCGGAAAAAGTAGCCTGTTATGTAAGGGATAGATTTAAGAATAATAAAAAAAGCAATAACTCTAATTTTAAAAAAGCAAAAGTTACTCAGAATAGATCCCGGATCAAGATCCGGGAATCTAATACAAATCAGGCACACATCGCTTTTGGATTTCACGCTTCAAGAGATAAAAACAGAGAACGATTCGCGATCAAGATGATGAATGTCATACTTGGCGGGAATATGTCGTCACGACTTTTTGAGGAACTCAGGGAAAAACATGGTCTTTGCTACGATATATCTTCGTCATATAAGAGACATTCTGATATAGGGGAGGTGCAGATCCACGCGGGAGTGGACGCGGGTAAAGCTGTAAAGTCAGTTGTCGCGATTTTGGATGAACTTAAAAAACTGCGGGATCTGGGTGTTAGCGAAGATGAACTTAGCAGGGCGAAAGAATACGCTAAGGGGCAGTTTCTTTTGGCCATAGAAGCCACTTCTACACGTATGATGTGGTTGGGGGACAGGTTTATGGTACATAGAAATATTCCTGAAGTGAAAGATGTTTTGAAAAGTATTGATAGTGTCGGAATAGAAGACATCCAGAAGGTATCTCAATCCATTTTTAAATCTTCATTCGCCAATCTGGCTGTTATAGGGAAACTTGAGAATAAAGAAAGAAATAAAATAAGAAAAGAAGTGAACAAACTATAGCGGAAGGTAAGGATATGGGAACTAATATTATAGTTGCTCCGAGTATATTATCGGCGGATTTTAATGTTTTAGGAGAAGAGGTTAAAGCGATCGCTTCCGGCGGTGCCGATTGGGTACATGTTGACGTTATGGACGGTGTGTTCGTTCCTAATATTACGATGGGTCCGTTGGTTGTAAGATCAATAAGAGCTATTACGGATCTGGTGTTGGATGTTCATCTTATGATAGATAATCCGATCAGGCATATTGATCAATTTGCCGACGCGGGCAGCGATATTATAACTTTTCACGTGGAGGCATGTAAAACTCCGTTGGAGATCATTAAGAAGATAAGAAGTAAGGGTAAAAAAGTAGGGGTTTCAATTAAACCTGATACAGATGTAAAAATTATATATGATATTTTAGATAAAGTTGATATGGTGCTTGTAATGACAGTGGAACCCGGGTTTGGCGGACAGTCATTTATGGGAGATATGGTCGCGAAGATACGAAATTTAAAAGAACGGTTCAATGGTGATATAGAAGTTGATGGGGGTATAAATAAAACAACCGCGAAAGAAGTTGTTTCAGCGGGAGCGAACGTGCTCGTAGCCGGAACCGCTGTATTCGGACAAGAAGATTATGCCGAAGCAATAAGGGGAATTAGAGAGGCGTCGGGGTTATCGAGTTTATAGAGTTTATAGAGTTTATGAGATCCGTAGAGTTATTATGTTAACGCCGGAAAAACCAGGAACACAATAAACGTTATAAACGCAATTTTGAGAACAGGAGGAACAATGGGAGATATTAAATTTGGTACTGATGGATGGAGAGCGGTGATCAGTGATAATTTTACGTTTAAAAATGTTGAAATTGTAGCGCAAGCTATGGCGGACTTTATTAAATCACGCAAGGAGCCGATCTATAAGAAAGGTAAAATAGTCATAGGGTATGATACGCGTTTTCTTTCAGATAAGTACGCTGAAATAATGGCTTGTGTATTAGCCGCGAACGGGATAAAAGTCGTACTTTCGGATAAACCGAGTCCTACTCCCGCCGTATGTGTTTATATACGGGATAAAAAATTAACGGGTGGAATAATGATCACGGCCAGTCATAATCCCCCTCAGTATAACGGTATAAAGTACAAAGGATTTTTCGCGGGGTCCGCGGGTAGTGATATTATAGACGCGATCGAACTGCGTTTACACAAAAAAACCGTGAAAAAAATGTTATTTGATGAAGCACTAAAAAAGAAAAAAGTTATTATAGAGGACATAGTCAAAGTACAGTTGGATTGTGTAAAAAAATACGCGAATATGAAACAGCTTAAGAACTCAAAATTAAAAGTGTTGGTTGATTCAATGAATGGTACAGGCGGGAGATACTTTGATCAGATACTCAAAAATACAAACATAAAATTGGATTATATGTATGTGGATGATAACCCATGGTTTCATGGGCGCGCTCCGGAACCGAATGAAAAACATCTTACGGAGCTTATGCGCGGGATGAAAAGAGGGAAGTATGACTTGGGTGTAGCGACGGATGGTGACGCGGATCGTCTAGCGATAGTGGATGAGAAGGGAAACGTGCTTTCGGGACATAAACTTATGACACTTCTTCTGGTACATTTTCTCCGGCATAGAAAATTAAAAGGAGGTGTCGTTCAAACTATCTGTGGTACCGGATTAATAACC
>JAGLIU010000306.1 GCA_023142805.1 Candidatus Omnitrophota bacterium
TGAAAAAGCTGATAACGGAGATATACCCAACCGGGTACCAATTCTCACAAGGGGTACTGTTAAGTGTCGATTCTCTCTGGTGTCAATCGGAAAATATTGATTCCAAATAACCATTGAAAGTAAAAAAAATTCCTCCGCACATATCCACCAATTAAGCATCAACTATGATATTCCTTCGATCACTGAAACTGGAACAAATGGAAATTATTAATTATTTCCAATGGCTCTCCGTTGTTATGGCATCTATGCTTGCAGGAATATCGTTTCCGGCAGTCATCTCTTTTATGTTCCAAAATTTTTTACCGCCACTAATACCACAACCTCTTCACGAAGCTTGGGCAGGATGGATACTCGCTCTTTTTGTTATGGGTCTTCTTGCGGCACTAGGATGTACCATCACAGAAAAACTGCAAGGTAAAACGGCTTATATCTCTAATACGGAATTTTTTCTTTTCGGGTGGCTTCTTGGGTCATGGATAGGAACGATACTTCTTTTTTTTCTCGTTATAACAAATGCTTTTACTCCCTCTGTTTTAGGAATACTCTGTGTTGTATTTTGTATTATATCTAAAAAGTATATACTTGAATTTCTATCTTCCTGGATCAATCAGTTTCGACATCCTCCCTCTATTGGAAAGAAAGAAACAGGAAGCACTGTTTTCATATTCCTTTTAATAGTCATTTTTATTTTTATTTTCTATTTGCCTCTACTTATTCAAACTTTGCTTCCAAATACAGATTGGGATGCAGCTATTTATCATCTACCAAAAGCGGAGAGTTTATTGCATGGCATGTGGAGGAATAATGATCCTCTCTTGGCCCATATGTCAAATCCAGGTGGCCCCAATTTATTCTATGCAGTTTTTATGGCTTTTGGCTTGGAAACAGCAGTAATTCCCTATAATTTTTTAATCAATCTTTGCATCATTCTTTGCATATTCACTTTTACGAAGCGCTTTTGGGGACTCAGGGCCGCTTGTTGGGGTGCCGCTATTTTAGCTACAACCCCCCTCTTTCTCAAATTGGGTGTAGACCCAAGGACAGACAACTTTCTTGCGTTTTATATACTGTTAATGGTGTATGCGCTCTTTATTTGGCTTGAAAAACCACAACGTTCAATTTCATTATTATTTGTTGCTGTTGGGTTCAGCTTAGCCTTAGGTGTTAAATATACAGCGCTATTTTTTGGAGGGATTGTAACGCTTATAACCCTGTTCATGATGCTTTATTATTGGAGAAATGGAAGTTTTTTACATCCCGTTCGTTGGTTTTTTATCTGCACTTTTATTGTAATAATTCCTAATAGTGTTTGGTATATCAATAATTTTCTTGCATTTCGAAATCCAGTATATCCAATCCACTCTGGATTATGTTACTCCACGCCTGATGGACAACTCAGAAAACTGAAAAAAGATTTAGAACCACACCTGAAAAGGGCTCTTACTATTCCCTCTGTAAAAAAACATAATGAAGTTCTTAATTCAGTTTCTATAGATCTCCCTAAACACATCTTCAATTTTTACGACATAATTAAATACCCTCACCGCTATAACAGGAAAAGCAATATTTTATTTCAACCAATACTCCTTTTGGGATTTCTTGTTCCTATCTTCTTTTATCGAAATAAGCGGGTGCTAACCCTTTATGGGATAGGAGTTATTTATTATGTAGTAATCAGTTATTTTTCTTCAGGAGTCTTACGTTATGCTTTACCTTCAATA
>JAGLIU010000307.1 GCA_023142805.1 Candidatus Omnitrophota bacterium
CAGGATATCCGGGATCCAATAACACTATGTCAACATCAAGGGCTGCCCCACTCCTTCAGCCAGATCAGTCCCCTTTCAAGTTGTTTCCAATGTCCAGCCCCGCCCCCTCTGTTCTCAGAAGTGATGATATCTGACGTTATATGCGGATAAATAATGTTGTATGTAGTAGTGCTTTATAGGGAGAGTACAGCAAAAAAGCCGACTTCGTAACTGAAATCGGCTTCTTGCTGAAACATATTGGTGAAAGTGCCAAGATCGTGTTCGTTTCGTACTTAGAACAGGTATTTCACCACGATTTCACCACGATTTTGTCAGCAAAAATTAAGAAAATGATATCTCTAGCTTTTTACCCATAGCTTTAGCTATCCTCTTAAGAGTCTCAACATTGTATTTTTCGTAATTTCCGCTTTCATATCTAGCAATCGCCGTTCTACTCGTGTGAACCTTCTTCGCCAATTCTTCCTGCGTCATATGCTGTTTATGCCTTAATTCTGCTATTCTCTCACCTATTGCAAGATTAACGGCAACTTCATTATAAATCGCCTTGAATCGCGGATTCGCCATTTTCTTGTCGTATATCGACTTCTTCTTCATCTTAACACCCCCCATGTTAATTGATGTATTTTTTTCGAATCTCAATAGCCTTCTTCAACTCATTTTTATCAAGTTTCTGTTTCTGCTTCTTGTCTGCCAACGTAATTATAATTGTTTTTCCAATGAAAAAGAAACAAAAGAAACGTTCTTGCTTTGGTTTAAAAGCATATATTTTATTCTCTTTGTCTTCCTGCCTAAATTTATTCTTATCATAGATCTTGCCCTCATCGCCCATTCTTTTGGCCAAAAACAATAAACTGGACTGTGTTACTTTGTCACATTTTTCAAAATACTCATAAACCTCTGAAGATGCTGCTTTTTCCGCATGAAAGTAAATAAAATAATTATTACCCGCATACAACAAGAATTTATCTCGTAATTTCATGATCTTCTCTCTTATTTATAGTGTATCATATTTGATACATATGTTCAAGTTGTTTTTATTCGTGAATATTTATGCAAACACAGCAAGTGGGAAGAACAGAGGGGTCAGGCCAGGTTTTATTATACCATGTTAAGTGTCCACTTTTTCCGGGGAACTCCAGCCTAACCTCTTTGTTCAGACTCGAATCACACCCTTTGTCCAATGTCCAGACCTGATCCCTTTATTCTTACAAACAAACATCATCGAACAATCAGTTTAGCTCCCGACAGCAGTAAAAGTATCCCACCTAATATTTTGAATTTTTCTATCAGCAAAGTGTTTTCCCTTAGAAAGATACTGCTAAACACGGCTGTTATTAATACGCTTGTGCTAACGATAGCCATTAGTTTTGAAACTTCTGTGTCGGGGTCTTTAAGGGCAATCATAACCGCCAATGAGCCTATGACACTTATAGCACCGGATAAATACCCCAAACTTAAAGCTTTATTGTTGGAGACAAGATCTTTCAGGTTAAAACTACCTGTACAATAAAAGTAAATTATCAAAACTGTCATCATCCCTAATAGTGATCCCGCAATAACTGTATGATATGGCGCCGCTACATATTCCTTCCCTGTAGCATATTTTAAAGGAATAGCGCTTAATCCAAACGATATAGATGCTATGACACCCAGCAAAACCCATGACTTCATATTAACAACTCCTTTAATATCTTTTCCGCTTCCTCTTCATGAACCAAACATAACACAGGATCACCCTGACACTTTTCCCTTGCACTTAAATATAGTTCTAGGTACTTCGTTGCTTTTCCTGCTTCCTTTTTGCTGTACCATTTGCCCAGTTTAAAAAGTTCTTCCGGTCCATTTGGTAAAGGCAAAAAGTCTTCTGATATCTTCAAATATTCGTCTATCAGATATTCATACTCTCTTATAGACTGCTTCTCTTTTCCCCTCTCCTCCAAATACTCCGCTATCATCTCCGCCTGCCAGAATGGACGATCTGCCTTTTCGTACTCAACAATAGCTCTTTCCTTTTTCCCAGATTTCCAGAAATACTCAATAAGCTCCATCGCTAATTTTGTCCTAGTTTTGTTCCCAAACTTCTCTTCGAACACCACCACGGACAGATCTATAAGCTTGTCGGCTGTTTCCATATCGTTACTAAGGATATGTTTTTCAATAACGCTTATAAAATAATTCCATGCAAACGAAGCTATTTCCTTTTCTTCAATTTTTTTCTTAAGACACTTCATATCATCTAAAGTCATTCCCCCACCTCCATTAATATCCCCACATTTTTTGTATTTCTTCCATACTTTTTCTTGAAAATTCTTCGGCAACCTGTTCATCTGTCCTTATTATTTTCATTCTTTCAAGTTGTTTTTTCACTGCTGGGTGTTTTGAGGCGAAGGCCTCACGGGGCATGCCATCAAGATCAGACAGATTAACAAACGTATCTTTAAAGGAGAAATAATCCTTCCCGACCACTTTAAATCCCAATGAACCACCAATATACACCCTAAATAAGGACATAAAAATAGTGGTCAGAATAATTAAAAGGATTACGGTTTGTGTAGATAGTTTTTGGGTTTTAGTTTGTTGGTTTTGTTCCGGCATAATATCCTCCTCGTTTTGTTTTTATACTCAAAGGATATTATGCCATAGTGATGCGACAAGGTTATGTCATAGGTATTAAGTTTTTTTACATTCTTGACCAAAAAAAGCGTAGCACCATTGCATTACCTGCAATAATTCATTTTCTATCTTATAACCTGACTTAAACTCTATTTTCCCGCTGTCGTTTCTTTTTACATATTCTTTAAACCCTTCCGAGAAAGATTTAAAGATGTCATCTGCAGGTAAGAGCTTGATATCTGTTTTGCTTTCGATTTCAGTAGCCCTTACCTTGC
>JAGLIU010000308.1 GCA_023142805.1 Candidatus Omnitrophota bacterium
TTTTTTCTTCACCGGGGTTCCGGGATGACGAGTTTTTTTATTCACTGGGGTTCCGGGATGACGGGGGTTGGGAGTTTTAGGACAAGTTGGGAAATAATTCGGGGTTTCGGGGGCCCATAATATTGTGTCAATATCAGGGGGTGCTCCTCTTTTCTCCTCCAATCACAACAAATCCGCCTTTTCCGAAACCTTTTAGCGGCTTCTCAATAGTATTTAACTTGTCGGGATGATGAAATATTGTCTGATAATATGAAAATTTACTGAATTCCGCTGTTTTAAGCATTTGCACAACCTCTTCAATGTCAAAAAAGCGCGCATGACCATAAAATATACTTCCCTTTTTCCGGTAAAACTTGCCCAGGAAACTTTCTTTATCTATTATACCTATGATGATCTTTCCACCCGGCTTCAATACTCTCGCTGATTCGGCTATAACTTTTTCAGGATCCAGGACAAAACATAAGGTGACAATTATAGCCACATAATCAAAAGTAGAATCTTTAAACGATGGTTCTTCGCCTGATCCCAACCTGGCATCCACTCCTCTTCCTCTGGCGAGCTCAACCATTTTCTTTGATGGGTCAATCCCTACATCAACACCTAAGGGACCGGCAAATCTCCCGGAACCAACACCAACTTCTAATCCATAGCCCTTTTTGGGAAGACCTTTCTTTACCGCTTCCAGTTCTGACAAATACGCGTATCTGTTTCTATCGTACCATTCGTCATATTCCTGATAATGTTTGTCAAAAAAATCAGTCATTATTCAAGTCCCACCACCAGCCATCGTAAAACCTTTTCATGTGATCATTCTTTTCTCTCTCTTCCAAAGTCTCAATATCTTCCGCCTCTTTGAGTGGGAATTTATAATTCAAACAATACTCTATTAAAACCTCATTGGCGTTATTGATCTCTTTGAACTTTTTTTCACACTTTGTCTTATCTTTCCCTTTACACTTATCGGGATGATACTTCAAGGAAAGCTTTCTGAAGGCCTTTTTTATTTCCGGAATAGTAGCGCTCTCACCGAGCTTTAATGTTTTCCTTACTTTATCTATTTGCTTATAATCAGCCATTTAAAATACCCACTTTTATTTCAGGTATAACTTCAACTTTAGACTTTATCGAATTGGAAATAAGACAATTCTCTTCAGCGAGAGCAACAAGCTCTTTTGCTTTTTGTATTTGCGTATTTGATTTAACTACGATCTTGGGTATAACTTTGATCTCAGAAAATAGAAACTGACCCTCCACTCTTTCTAAAACTCCTTCAGCTTTACTTTCATAACTTAAAAATTCAAAGTTGTTTTTCTGCGCATAATGCAAAAAAGTCGTTTTAATGCAAACATTAACTGAAGCGACAAATAGATCTTCCGGCGTCCACATCCCTTCATGCCCTTGAAATTCCGGTGGTGTAGCTACTTCAATGTTTTCTTTACCAAAAGAGCATAGAAGCCCTTTCTTCTCTTCTTTCCAGGTTACTGTTGTCTCATAGGTAAACTTCTTACTCTTTATGCCCCCCACTTCATTACCTCCCTTAAGTCTTTCTACAAGTTACAGGTTCCCGTAGGACAGGTTCCTCCCGAAGAATTAAGTTTACCCTTCGAATTTCCTATACTAAACGTACCAAAAATTCTTTTAATATCTTTACTCGCGCATTTTTTGCACTTAAGCTCTACCTTTTCGGAAGTTACACCTATTAATAAATCAAATTTCTCGCCACACTTTTCACATACATATGTGTATATCGGCACAATTCTTCCTCCTGTTTTTTAAGACATATGTCGTCTTAAGTTAAATATGCGGTTTGATCGCGGTTTCTATTTCATTTTTAGGAAGCACACCAATAACTTTATCGACTATTTCCCTGTTTTTAAAAAGCGCTAGTGTCGGTATGCTCATCACCTCGTAAGCAGCCGATGTCTTAGGTCCTTCATCCACATTCAACTTACATACTTTCAACCGGCCTTCGTACTCTTTAGCTATAGCCTCTATTGCCGGCGCGACCATTTTACACGGCATACACCATTCCGCCCAGAAATCTACCAGAACCGGGATATCGGATCCTAACACTTCTTGTTCAAAATTTACGTCATTTACATTGATCTCCATTTTAATCACATCCTCCAATCGTTTTCCTCATGTTTTCTGTAGCAACATTCGGGTTTTTTTCACCAAATTTTTCTGTTAACTCTTTTACTATATCCTCTCTTGCTTTTCCTCCTGTTTCTTCTTCTTTAATAAATCGATACGCCGCGAAAAGAACAGAAGGTCCTATCTCTGAGGCGAAATTTCCGACACCTTGATTCCATATAAACAACGAGAACAGTTCATCTAATTCCCTCACTGTAACCCCCAAAGTATAAGCTTTTACCAACTCCCTGGTCGCCTGTCGTATTCGTCCGGCCCCAACAGCGTTTGAAAGAGATAAGAGTAATTTTGTTTTCTTATCTATCGCCGAAGATGTTTCTCCCCACACCATCCCCCAAAATTGTCCGATAATTGTTGTAATATCATCTCCGATACTCCTGAAATTTTCAAATGACGTTTTTGGTTTTAATATCATTTCTCCTGCCCCTTTTGTTCTCTTTATTTTCGCGTTTATTCTTTGCCATAAATACCTCCTCTATTTCATAAGATCAAACATTTAACCGTATTATTACAATGATCAGATACTCTGAATAAAAAAATTATTTCCTCAAAACCTCGAGTACACTCCTCACCTTTTGGCTATCAACACAATAACAGGTTCTAACACCTTCTTTTCTCGGCGTTATTATCCCTCTATTCCGCAACAAACTCAGGTGTTGTGAAACTGTAGACTGTGGAAGATCTAATCGCTTAACCATGTCCCCGACATTGCATTCATCAGATAAAAGTCCTTGAAGTATTTTTAAACGAACAGGATGTGCTATAACTTTTAAAATTTCACTCATTTTTTGGTAATTCACCTTTGTCCTCCCGTCAATATATCGCATTATCTAAATATATCAATATACCAATAAAATGTCAACCCCTTTATAAATGGGGACAGCGCCCTATTATTATTCCAACAAAAACTTAGCTCTCATATAGGTGAATTTGCTGCGCTTCAGGGCTACATGTTTAATGGTCTAATAATAGGGCGCTGTCCCCATT
>JAGLIU010000309.1 GCA_023142805.1 Candidatus Omnitrophota bacterium
ATATTCTCTGTGGGTAATCAAATTTCTTTATCGATAATATTACCATCCTTCATGACGTGTTTCTTAAATCTTTCAGATTAATTTTTGCATTACCTAACTGCCTTAGTATTTGCTTTATATCCAAAAAACAGCTATATATCCAACCATGTGTTCCACTTGAAATTTACGCGGAACCGAATACCAGTCAAATCATTAAACCTGGCGGCATGAAAAAATGAGAATAAAATATTTTTCTCTCAAGATCCTCACTGGTTTATTAATCCTTCTGATCGCTCTGATAACGGGGTTGCTGCTTAGTTTGATTATCAGCTATGTTTTTCCGGATGCGGCATTAAAATTTGTTTCGATTGCACTCCTGAATTCTTTTTTTCTGGGACTGGCAATGCTTCTGAGTTTGTATCTTACCCGGGCATTGGTTTCCAGGATAAGGAATATATACGTGATTGCCCTGTCCATTTGCCTGGTTTTCGGTATTGGCATTGTAACTATTTTAATGATCTTCTTTATGGAACCTGTCATCTTTATTTACTATTATGAAGGAACCGTTTCATTTCTGCTAATCAACCTCCTGTTTATTCTATCTTTGAATACCATTGTTACAGGTTCGGTGCTGTACCAGGATACCGTATCTGCCAAAGAGCGGGCTCTGGCCGAAGAAAAGGTTTTGAAAAAAGAAATAGAGATGAAGCTTCTTTCCACAAAAGTAAATCCCCATTTTCTATTTAACTCACTGAACCTGATTGTTTCCATGCTTAAAAAACCGAAGATAGCCGAGCTTGCGCTGATTAGTCTGTCAGAACTGTTAAGGTATAATCTGGATAAATCAGAAAAGGACTGGGTGCTCCTTGAGGAGGAAATTGACAGTGTTAAAAAATATTTGATGATCCAGAAAATGAGATTTGATCAAAGACTGGAATATGACATCAAATGCAGCGTAAAAGGAGACATTCCGCCATTGATCATCCAGCCTCTAGTGGAAAACAGTATTAAATATAATATCAACGAGGTTGATGTGTTAAAAATAAACATCGACGTGAGTCGGGGAAGCAATAAATTTGTTATCAAAATTATTGATTCAGGTAAAAAGGTAAATTTTGATATGTTGCATAAAGGTACCGGTCTGACAGTCACAAAAAAAAGGGTGGAAAACATGGGCGGTACCTTTATTATAAAAAACGGGGGGATAGAGATATCTTTTTGACATGATTAAAACCTTGATTGCAGATGATGAAAAACACGCAAGAGAGCGGCTAAAGGAACTGCTGGTAACGTTTGAAATTTTTGATATCACGGCTGAAGCCGCAACCGGAAATGAAGCCCTTGAAAAGATCATCATGCATAAACCGGATGTGGCATTTCTCGATATCAACATGCCCGGGATTTCCGTTTTTAGTACGCTTCCTTCTCTGAGTCATCCACCCATTATTATATTCCAGACCGCGTATTCAGAATACGCGGTCGAGGCGTATAATATTAATGCCCTGGATTATATTATGAAACCGTTTAGCAGGGAAAGGCTTGAAAAGACGGTTTGTAAAATACAGGAGAAAATGTATGCGCAAAG
>JAGLIU010000031.1 GCA_023142805.1 Candidatus Omnitrophota bacterium
TAACCAAAAAAATTCAAAAAAGGGAAACAAAATGGAAAAAAACCAGATTGTCTACTCGATATCGAACGATGATAAGATAAATATGATGTCTGCGCCAAACGACGAACGGAAAAGACCTTGCCCGATCTTAAATAAGTTCTGTGAATACTATTTACGGCAAGACGCTTCATCCTATGAGGCCACAGTCGAATTTTGCTCTCACCCTTCCAACCCGAAGCACGACCACGAAGGAAGTTGCAGGCAGGCGTTGTGCCCTGTTTTTTTAGCCGAGACACAGAGCAAGCAACGCCTGAGAAGTGGTATGTATGGTGAAACAGAACGTGTTAAAATGGGTAAATTTACTATATGCAGACAAAGCCCAGACTGCGGGGACAACAGTGTCTGGATTGAAAACGGTGATGGAGAAGGGGCTGCGTTTGAGGATTCATTACTTGAGCCGGTGATAAAAAATTTTTTTGACACACATTTTTAAAGGTAAAATCATGAAAAAATACAAATACATAATAATTACCGACGATGGAAATATTTTCAAATCACACGATCTAACAGAAGATGAACTATCTGCCTGTGACGATGGCAGTCTCGTCATAATCGACATCGAAAAAATGAAATATTATTTTGACAGCAAATGGGTTTCTTTGGATTCGTGGACTATTTTGGAGAAATAGATATGAGATATTTTGTAGGAGACTTTCTTGATCCGAAAAAAGAAACAGATATCGAGTTTGAAGATTTTGACGAGGCCAAAATAAAATTTGCCGAGTTGTCAGTTGAAAAGGTGAATTTTATCGTAGGTTTTTGGAGTGACGGCAACGATTACGCTGAACAGATTGCCATTAACGGTGAAATTTTTAATCCTGCATGAAGGAAAAAATATGTCTAACCTAACAAATTCTACGCCTAGGACTAAAAAAGGAGATGCCAAAATGAGAGAAAAAAGTGAACCAATTAACGAACGTGCCAGAGGTCAAGTTGATGCGGTGGTTATGTGTGATGATGGATATGGCTTATTCCTAAGCCCATGTAAGAATTGCTATAAAAGGAGCGTGGCAAGCAAGGGGCCTGTTGCGAGGAAAGGGTACTACTGTAAAGATTTGATATGGGATAGTCGGGGCCTTTGGAGTGCTGGTAATGGCTTTGAAGATGAAGGGGCTAAGAAACGAGGAAAATGTGAAAACCAATTTATTGTCAAAGAGGCATAACGACTTTAATAAGCTGACCACTGCACTCAGTTGGTTCGATTTTAGCCATTCTTGCCATTAATTTTAAGGAGAGGGAAATGCCTGTTTACTCCGTAAAAAAAATAGAAAAAAGCAGAAAACCGTGGCTATGTGCAACGTGCCGGAAATGGTTTGAGGATGCCCCAAAACTCCGATTGTTTGGTTGCGGGTGTGTCGGTGATTCACCATATGTAATTTATGAATGCTTGCTATGCGCTGCATTATCAAAAGATGAGCGTTTTCAGGCTGCTCTTTTAAGTAATTCTGCCACATAAAAAAAGGAGGTGCCAATAATGAAACGTAAATAATAAGAAAAATTCGTCAGGCAATGAGCGGATTTTAAACAAAGCCGGGTCTGTTATGGCCCGGCTTATTGAACATATTTCACACAGTTACAATACAAACCTAACAAAACGGTTTAAGTATGAAAAAAGATAAGGAAAAGGAGAAAAAATGAACCAAAAAAACAGAGATGATTTAATCAAGTTCAGGCAAGACAGAAAATGGGAAGAATATCACACAGAATTAGCTCTAGTACATGCTATAGGTGTTGAGTTTGGGGAGTTATCCAGACTATTTCAGTGGGGAATGAAACCATCCAGGGAACGTGTGGGTGAAGAAATAGCCGACATGTTGATCTATCTTGAATATCTTGCTGTTAAATTCGATCTTAATTCGGAAATAATTGTGGAGGAAAAAATAGAGAAAAATAGAGAAAAATATTTTCTCGGCGTGGATCATGCGAAACGGAAAGGATGGAATAAGCCTTGATCATTTATCAAATATAGGTTAAAGTAATTTGTCGGGTTGACAACCGGCGAGCACAAACAAAACAGAGAGGACATAATTTTGAATCTAAAAAAGCAGTTCCAACAGCGTGAAGCGGGTAAAGCCCCGTTGGCTTCTCTTTGTGCCATGTCAAGCGCGTTGTTGGAACTGCTTTTTTGTATTTAAGGTGGTAAAAATGCCTGTCTTGGAAAGTGAAAAAGAACTAGAGGACTATTTATTTTCTTTTATCGAAGACCCTGAAGGGCCTGATTGTTTTGAATATATAAATAATGAAAATTTAATATTCAGACAAGTTGATATAGGAGGAGCAGGAATTATAGACATGCTTGTTATGTCTATTGAACAGGATTTTGATTTTTTTGAAGTAACATTAACAATAATCGAAATCAAAAAAGGTAAAATAAATCTTCAAGCATTAGGTCAAATATCAAGATATAAAGTAGGGCTGGAAGATTTTTTATCTACTTTACCCAGAAAAAGAAAAAAATTAATTAAAATTGATTGTGTTTTGTTAGGCTTTAAATATGCTGACGATGATGCTTGGGCTGTAGTAAAAAATTGTAGTTGGATTGATGTTATTTTTTATGACATTTCTTTTTCTGGGATAACTTTTGAAGCACACAATGGATTTTATTTTAATAAATTTGGGTCAGCTGATAAAATATTATCTGATCCAAAAATTGCTAAACGTTATTTAGATAGTCTGAAGGTATTCAGCAGAGAAAAGAAAAGTTATAAAAAATATCTGCGTAGTCGGCTAAGTAATAATGTATAGAGGGTTCACTAAAGCTTACAGAAAAGAACTTAATAGCCAAATTTGGCTTATGCCTCCCGTCTACCATCGAGTTTGGTTTATTTTAAGACAAAAAGTCAAGTACATATCATGTATTTTCCCAACACGAAAAGGGTATGGAATCCATCTTAATCCAGGGCAGCTGATAACCAGTTTTGATCAAATAAGCCAATGGGCTGCATGGACAGAATGGGGTAAAGAAAAAAAGCCAAACAAGAAAACAATTAAGGCAGTTATTGACTGGTTGAAGGCCAACAAAATGATAGCTGTAGAAAGTAACACTTCAGGGACGTATATAAACATCACAAATTGGGACATTTATCAACATGAAGATGCCGAGAAGGTAACGAAAAGGAAACGACTTGCGGACACAGTTAAAGAAGAGTTCAATAAGGGTAAGAATAAAAAGCTTTTAAAGAAAAGTATAAAAAGAAAATTTATAAAACCATCTCTCGAAGAGATTAACCAATATTGTCTTGAAAGAAAAAACGATGTCGATTCTGAGAAATGGTTGAGTTATTATGAAAGCAATGGCTGGAAAGTTGGGAAAAATTCGATGAAAGATTGGAAGGCCGCGATCAGAACATGGGAAAAGAATAATTTTGGCAATGGCAAAAAATCAAATCAAAAATACCAACCCAGAACACTTGCAGATCAAAGAGAGCTTGAAAATGACGAAATCGCAAAAAGACTCAACTTGGAATACGAAAAAAATAACCCAAGCCCAAATCAATCAGGTCATGGCCTCCTGGAAGATTAGATACCCGGAAACCCGTTATACATCCAGCCAAATGATTGTGCTTTCCAGGGAGTATTACGAAGACCTTGTTGACGAGATCCCAGTAGAGATATTCGACGATACAATCAAACAGACCCGAAAGACGTGCCGTTATTTTCCGAAAGTTGTCGATATCATTTTGGCAAGGGATATCGTCGCCAGCCGGACCATTGCAATTCGGCGCACGGCCTTACCAGAGCAAACCTCAGAGCATGATTTAACGCCTGAAGAAATTGAAGTAAATAAACGGCGCCTGAAGATTATACGAGCTGTTGCAACGAACAGGATCACTTTTAATCAGGGTCTTGAAAGACTTGAGGAACTGAAGACTCCCGGCGTGTTTGAGGGACGATTATTTGAGGAGGCAAAATAAAATGGAAGGATGTATAGCATCACCGCATTGGGAAGCATGTAACACATGCGAACACTACGGAGATGATGGATGTAATTTATCATATTT
This sequence comes from Candidatus Omnitrophota bacterium, assembly GCA_023142805.1. GTDB lineage: Bacteria > Omnitrophota > Gorgyraeia > Tantalellales > Tantalellaceae > JAGLIU01. The sequence continues at coordinate 4,041 of JAGLIU010000031.1, forward strand.
TGATTTGACGGTATATGATGAATATTGGATTCTTTGCGATGATTATGTAAAAAAAGAAGAAAATGAAAGCCGAGACCCGGAAAAATCGGTAAATGAAATATAAATTCGAGATCTATCATCCAAACAGTCAACCATACAACTACGCCACACCAAAATTCAAAACCATGAAAGAGGCCCGGGAAACTCAGAAAAGATGGAATAAAGATTTTCCTGGATGCCGGGTGCCGTTAGAAACGGCTAATCATTGATTGTCGAGATCGTTTGACCTGAAATAAGGAGAAATTTTGAGTGATACAAAAATTACCGGAAAAACAATATCCCACGGACGACAGACATACCGAACAGATATGGAGGGACATTGGCAGGTATTGATGTTCGGTTCTCACGGGCCAAATGACCCGCCTGTTGGCTTGAGCTGGAAATGGAGGCATATTCCGGCAGATAAAGTACCGAACGAAGTAAAAAAGATGGCGGAATAAGGAAAAATTATGCCCTTAGATATGGAAATAATAATCAAAAAATTCATTTTCGGTCAACTTGAAGAAGAATATAATATCGAAATCATGGATAGAGACATAGAAGAAATTATCACGCTAAAAGCTGTAATTGATTTTGTGATTTCAGCTATTGAAAAAGGTGAATAAATGCAAGAACAATGTTCCAAGTGCCGTTACAGTAAAATAACAGGTATGTTTTCGAGGGAAAAAGCCTGGTGTTATATGTATTTTAATAAGCCGGGTAAATGTAAATATTTTTCTAAAATTAATTTTGGAAAAAAGGAGAAATGATGGCTGAGTATGTAGAGTGGGCAGACAAAAATTATACGGAAATTCCAAAACAAGACATGCCGCAAGACGGCGATGTTTTTATTTGTTTGGTAGCTGATGGCTATGATTTTTTTTGTGATTGGCGATATTGCGTGGGCATAGGAGACGAGAACAGTGCTCATGCAATCGGAGGATTTAAAAAAATAGATCATGCCAGAAAATTTGCACAAGCCCTATAACGTGTCAAGGAGGAAACAATGGCAAAAATACACAAAATAGGCCGTAGGAAAGGCGACACAAGGCAGTTGGCCAAAATTGCCGGGATTGAAACTGGATCAATGAGCCGGCGGCTGCGTGATTTTTA
>JAGLIU010000310.1 GCA_023142805.1 Candidatus Omnitrophota bacterium
CAAACCTTACCTGATCGTTACCTTTTCCTGTACACCCATGAGCGATCGCGGTAGCTTTTTCGTTTTTAGCGAAATCGACCATATCAGCCGCGATAATAGGACGGGAAAGCGCCGTAGCCAGGTTATATTTTCCTTGATACAATGCCCCCGCCTTTAACGCGCGAAAAGCATAGTCGATAATAAATTTCTCTTTCAGGTCGCCTACTTTACATTTAAGCGCCCCGATCTTAAGCGCGCGGTTTTTCGCTTTTTCATTATCGGATCCCTGCCCTACATCTCCCATATAACAAACAACTTCATACCCCTTATCTATCAACCATTTTATCGCGACAGATGTATCTAAACCACCTGAATATGCCAATACTATTTTTTTCTTCGCCATTTTATCTCCTCAATTTTCTCCTTATACCGACTGTCCCTGACCCCCAAAAACAAAGCATCCTTTACCATAACATTATTTTGCCAACATACGCAAAAGGATCGCTTTTTGCACATGCATCCTATTTTCAGCCTGATCGTAAATTATAGAATTCTTGCCGTCTATAACATCCGTGACTTCTTCACCTCGATGTGCCGGTAAACAATGCATGATCATAGCACCCGAACCGGCGGACTTCATAAGTTCCTCATTAACTTGAAAAGCCCTAAAATCCTGAAGCCGTTTTTCTCTTTCTTCCTCTTGCCCCATACTTACCCACACATCCGTATAAACTATATCACTTCCTTTAACAGCCTTATGTGGATCACCAAAAATTTCTATGCTCGCCTTTTTCTTTTTTGCTATTTTCTCAGCTTTATTTAAAATATCTTTTTCGGGACGATATCCCTCGGGAACAGCCACTTTCATGTTAATACCAACCTTAGCGCACGCTAACAGTAACGAATTTAAAACATTATTACCATCACCCACATATGCTACAGTAACATTCTTGAATGTTTTTTTCTTTTCCAAGACGGTAAATATATCACTCAAAGCCTGACACGGATGCACAAGATCGGAAAGACCGTTTATTACCGGAACATCCGAATATTTTGCCAGATCCTTTACATCCTCATGTGAAAAAACACGCGCGACAATACCATCCACATAACGTGAGACCACCCTCGCTACATCTTTGACAGGTTCCCTTGTCCCCATCTTTATTTCACGGGGACTCAAATACAGAACATATCCTCCCAAATGCACCATGGCCACTTCAAAAGATATACGCGTCCTATTGGACGGTTTCTGAAACAAAAGCGCTAAGGTCTTATCTTTAAACACTTTATTTTTTAATAACGGACGTTTCTTGAGTTTTTTCGCGAGCCTCAAAATATCCATTATTTCTTTCGCGTTCAGATCTTCTACCGTTATCAGATCTTTTTTCATAATTTCTCCAATACTGTTGAAAGTTTACTAATAGCTGTATCTATATTCTCTTTGCTAACCGTTATCGGAGGCATGATCCTAAGTATATTTTTTTGTGTACAGTTCAGCAATAGACCTTCTTTCACACATCCGGCTACTATTTCAGAAGCGTCTTCAATATCCAGTTTAACCCCGATCATAAGCCCCTTACCACACACCTTACCTATCATAGAATATTTTTTCTTCAACTCCTCGATCTTTAGAACAAGATATTCCCCCATACTATTCACATTCTCCAAAAGATCATCCTCTTCTATGGCTTCAAATACACCTAAAGCAGCGGCACAAATAATGGGACTACCCCCAAAAGTTGACGCGTGAGTTCCCGGACCAAGAACATCTTTATGCTTTTCGTTTACGACTAACGCGCCTATAGGCATCCCTCCGCCTAACGATTTCGCCAATGTCATAACATCCGGTTCTATATCATAATACTCAAACGCGAACATTTTTCCCGTTCGCCCCATACAGGTCTGAACTTCATCCACGATCAACAATATATCTTTTTCTTTGCATATACGGTTCAATTTTTTTATATATTCCGCGTCCGCGACATTTATTCCGCCTTCACCCTGTATGATCTCCAGCATAACAGCTACTGTTTTATCTGTAACAGCACTTATGAAAGCATCAATATCGTTAAAAGGAACATGTTTAAATCCTTCCGGTAAAGGCGCAAATCCTTTTTTTACTTTATCCTGTCCGGTAGCGGTAAGTGTGGCGAGTGTACGCCCGTGAAAGGATCTCTCCATCGTAATGATCTCATACCTGTCGGGACTACCGTATTTTCTCGCGAGCTTTATCGCCCCTTCATTCGCCTCAGCTCCGGAATTCGCGAAAAACACTTTTCCCTTGAATGAATATTTGATTATCTTTTCAGCCAATTCTCCCTGAAGCTCATTATAATAGTTGTTTGATACATGCAATATCTTCTCAAGTTGCTCAGAAACCCTTTTTATAACTTTCGGATGCCTGTGTCCCGTCCCGCTAACGGCCCAACCCGGAAAAAAATCCAGATATTTCTTCCCTTCGGAATCTTCTACCCACACACCATCACCTTTAACCAAACACACATCCTGACGTGTATATGTCCCTAACACATATTTGTCATAAAGTTTTTTGATCTTATTCATGAACTATCTCCGTACCGATACCTTTATCAGTAAACATTTCCAAAAGAAGCGCATGTGGAAGGTTGGCGTTAACAATATGCGACTTGCGCACCCCACCCTTCAACGCGTGCAAACAAGCGTTCGTTTTAGGCATCATACCGCCCTTTATTATTCCGGCTTCGACAAATTGATCCGCTGTTTCCATCGTTAACGAATGAAACAACGATCCGGGTTCCTTTTCATTCTTCATTACACCCGTAACATTGGTTAACACAACAAACTTCTCAGCGTTGAGAGCTATAGCTATATTAGAAGCGGCTTCATCCGCGTTTATATTGTATAATTTTCCGTCTTTACCTTTGCCTACGGGACAGATCACCGGAATTATGTTCGTATCTACAAGCCTGTGAAGTATTGTCGTATCTATAGAAGCGACACTTCCGACATAACCCAGATCCGGCCCTTCTTTTTTCGATGCCTGTATCATATTATTCTCTTTACCACTAAGACCAAAAGCTTCGCTTCCGAATTCTATGATCTCATTTACAAGCTCTTTATTTATTCCCATAAGCACTGAATCAACAACATCCATGGACTTTTCACACGTCACTCTCAACCCGTTAATAAATTTTGTTTCAATATTACGTTTCTTTAGCTGTTCGTTGATATTAGGACCGCCTCCATGCACCAGGATCGGTTTCATCCCGGCATATCGCATAAAAACAATGTCCTGCAAAACCATACTCCGCGCTTTTTTATCAAGCAAAGAACTTCCTCCATATTTTACAATAACAACTTTACCGTAAAACTTCTTTATATACGGCAACGCTTCTATCAATACTTCGCTTTTTTTTATCGCCTCTTCCATTGTTTTACCCCATTTATTATCACTTAAGATCCCTCACCACTTCGACCGGGCCAAGGAATATCAATCTCTACGTAGTATAGTACGAATTCAAAGTAATATATTTTTTAGATATATCACAAGAAAAAAATGACGCCTCCGCTTTTCCCGCGTTAAGAGAAACTTCTATCTTTACATCCTTTCCCTTAAACACAGATGACCTTTTTCGATTCTCATGCGGCAAAGTTTTTCCGTTCTTAAAATAAACTACACCATCCAATATGATCTCAATCTTATCCGGATTAAAGTTTACTCCGCTTGCCCCGGCGGAAGACGCGACGCGTCCCCAATTTGGATCTCCACCTAAAACAGCACATTTCACCAAAAGTGAACTCGCGACGGCTTCGGCTATCTTTTTAGCATCGGCTTTAGTTTTCGCCTTTTTTACCTTCACTTCTACAAATTTATTTGCCCCTTCACCATCCAACACTATCATCTTAGCCAATTCATCAGATATCGAGTTCAGATTCTTTTTGAAATTTTCAAAATCTTTGCCTTTTTCTTTTATCATAACGTTCCCGGCCAAACCATTAGCTAAAAGCTGAACCGTATCGTTTGTACTCATATCCCCATCCACCGATACCGAGTTGAAAGACTTCTCCGCGCTCTCGGACAAAGCAACCTTAAGCGCTTTTTTCGATATATTCGCGTCCGTAAGTATATAACATAACATCGTAGCCATATCCGGCTTTATCATCCCGGCACCTTTAGCTATACCCACCATTTTAATTTTCTTTCCTCCAATGGTAAATGTACGTTCCGATATTTTGGGGAACCTATCCGTTGTCATTATCCCCTCAGCGGCATCTTGCGTTCCATCCGCGGATAATCCTTTGACGATCTCTTTCATCCCCTTAGTTATAGGACGCATATCCATAAATTCACCGATTATTCCCGTAGAAGAAACTAATATCTCGTCCTTATGCACCCTTAATATCTTTGCCATTTCGACGGTCATTTTCTTCGCGTCCTCCATGCCCCTTTTACCTGTCATACAATTCGCGTTGCCGGAATTTATCACTACTCCGCGTATCGGCTTATTTTTCTTGAGCTGTTTTATCGCAAGAATAACAGGTGCGGCTTTAACCACGTTTTTTGTAAAAATAGCGGCTATCTTACATGCCTTTTCAGAATAGAGAAGCACAAGATCTTTTCTCTTTCGCTTCACTCCACAATGTATCCCGTTAGCGAAAAATCCTTTTGGCAATTTAAACTTTTTCATTTTCCCTTTTATTCCCTTTGTCTTCGCGAAAATCGTCATTACGACACCACATACTCAATACTAAATTAACCCCGAACATTCATCCAACCCGCACATAATATTCATGTTCTGAACGGCTTGTCCACTCGCTCCCTTTAAAAGATTATCTATAACCGAAACAATGATCAACATACCTCGGCTAACGGTTATTCCTATGTCACAAAAATTAGTGTAAGCAACATCTTTTACCTCCGGCAATTCCCCAAAAGGTTTCACCCTGACAAACGGCTCATTTCTATACCATTTTTCATATAATGCGTATATATCTTTTCCAGAAGCAAGCCCTCTGTGCGGTACATATATGGTAGAAAGTATCCCCCTCTTGATCGGTAATAAATGCGGAACAAAATGCACCTCAATATCCTTGCCCGCCACAGAAGTCAATATCTTATCCATCTCGGGTATATGCCGATGCTCGTTAGCTTTATAACACTTAAAGTTTTCCATAGATCCATCAGAGATAAGCTCCGTCGCGGATTTCCTGCCGGCACCGGTAATACCACTTTTAGAATCCACTACAATATTGATCCCATTATCCGGTATTTCTTTAATAATCGGCAAAAGTCCTAAAATAACACTCGTCGGATAACACCCCGGATTGGATACTAGATCCGCGGTCTTTATCTTTTCTCTATTCAGCTCAGGAAGACCATAAACCGCGTTTTTCAGGTTCCCAACATCAACATGGTCAGCTTTATACCACTTTTTGTATACTTCCTCGGATAAACGATAATCTCCGCTTAGATCAATGACTTTTTTCCCGTTTTTCAAAAAATCCATAGCCATTGTCATTGATACTGTATGAGGTAACGCTAAAAAAACCAGATCACATTTAGCTAAAATCTCATCAACATCAAGAGGCTTATATATAAGATCCGCCTGCTTAAATTGTGGATAAAGTGTCGCTAAAGCCGTTTCTTTATCTACGGAACGAGCGGAAAGTGAACATATTTCAACTCCTTCATTCTTTAACAGAATTCCTATTAGCTCCTCTCCGGTATAACTAGTTACACCGACTATTCCCACCTTGACCATATTTCTCCTCTACCTAAAACGAAACACTCCTTTATAATATTATATAAGAGATTAAGTATAAATTAAACCTATAGGCATGTCAACCTAAAAGCCCCCGTATGTCCCCCGTAACCTTCTCGGGAACATCCCTTACATATAAAAAAAGACCACGCATAAAACGTGGTCTTTTCTAATTATACAAATCCTATACGCTGTTAACGCTTTGAGAACTGGAAGTTCTTACGAGCACGTTTCTGACCGTATTTCTTCCTCTCTTTTGCTCTCGGATCGCGTGTTAAAAAACCGGCTTTTTTAATTATTAGCTTAAAACTTTCATCACTTTTTACAAGTGCCCTTGATATACCATGTCTGAGAGCTCCCGCTTGTCCGGTTTCTCCACCACCCGTTAACGTAGCTACAACATCAAACTTTTTCAATGTATTTGTAATGTCCATAGGTCGTAAAACCCCGATTCTATGTGTTTCTCTCGGGAAATAATCCTCAAATTCTCTTTTATTGAGTTTTATCTTACCCGTGCCAGGTCTTAATCTGACTCTGGCAACCGACTCTTTACGTCTACCTACGGCCACATATTCTACTGTCTTTTCCATTTAATACCTCTTCTCATATCTTTTTTTCTATCGGCTTCTGTGCTATATGAAGGTGCTTTTCTCCCGCCACGTACAATTTAAGTCTCTTTAGCATCAACGCACCCAATTTGTTTTTAGGGAGCATTCCTTTAACCG
>JAGLIU010000311.1 GCA_023142805.1 Candidatus Omnitrophota bacterium
TTTAACTTTAAATTTAAAATATGGCGTACAAAGTAAAATTAAATATTTTTGAAGGACCTTTAGATCTTCTTTTGTTCTTAATTAAAAAGGATAAAATAGATATTTACGATATTCCTATATCGGATGTTACGTCTCAATATCTTGATTATCTGGAGTTAATGAAGATGTTGGATCTTGAGATAGCGGGAGAATTTTTAGTTATTGCGGCTACATTAATTCATATAAAAAGTAAAATGCTCTTGCCTAAAGAAGATACAGATCCTGATGAGGTTGAAGAAAATGATCCTCGTGAAGAGCTTTTGAAGCGTCTTCTGGAGTATAAGAAATATAAAGACGCGTCAGATCAGCTGCGAGGTCTTCAGGAAGAAAGCCGTAGTATGTTTGTTCGGCATGGGGCGGGTATGTCGGAGAAGATTGTTTCCGATGATGGCACGGAATATTTCGAAGCGAGTTTATTTGATCTGATAAGTTCGTTCAAAAAAGTTTTAACGAAAGTTTCTAAAGAGACGTTTCATAGTGTTGTAAAAGATCAGTTTTCCGTTGATGATAGAATGCACGAGATATATCATTTACTGGCAAAACGATCTAAAATATTGTTTTCATTATTGTTTGAAAACGCGGGGAGTAAAGACGAAGTTATAGTTATATTTTTATCGATACTGGAACTTATGAAAAGACGTGAAATATTTGTGGTTCAGAACAGTTGTTTTGATGAGATCGAGATTGTCAGAAACTCGGAACTTATGAAAAATTGATCTATCGCGGAAAAAGGTGGAAAGAATGGATATAAAAAAAATCAAAAATATTATTGAAGCGCTCTTAATAGTGTCGGAAAAAGGTTTGAGTTTTGAGGAAATAAAAAACGCTATGTCGGAAATAGACGCGAAAGAGATCAAAAAGGCGATAGTAGTTTTAAAAGAAGAGTATGATTCTCAGGATAGAGCGTTCACGATAGCGGGGATCGCTGAAAAATACAGGATAGTAACCAAACCCAAATATTTGCAGTGGATAAATAACCTTTATAAGAAAGAGACTGAAAAATTAACAGGTCCGTCACTGGAAACCCTTGCTATTATAGCTTATAAACAGCCGGTTACAAGGGTGGAAGTCGAAAGTGTCAGGGGTGTGAATGTAGGGGGTGTTATAAAGACATTGTTAGATAAGGGGCTTATTCGGATCAAGGGTAGAAGGGATGTTATCGGGAGGCCGCTTGTTTATGGAACAACCGAAAAATTTCTGGAAATATTTGGATTAAGTTCAGTGAACGATCTACCGGTTCTCAAAGAGTTTAATAAAGAAGATCTTAAGTATGGAAAGCCTCAGGAGGCAATATTGATCGAGAGGGAAGAGGATCGGGCTGAGGATAGAGAGGTAGAAGGTCCGGATGGATCGATCAATGAATGTATCGAAGAGATGAGGGGGCGATATGAAGGCTAAGAAACTGGAAGATCACAGAAAAGAAATAGATAAAATAGATTCAAAAATTATAGCGCTGATAAACGCTCGAGGTAAAGCCAGCTGTGGTATAGGGCAGATAAAAAAGAAAAGAAATCAGCCGATATATAGTCCTGACAGGGAAAGTCATATTTATAAAAAAGTTACGTCAAAAAACAAAGGGCCTATTTTGGATAGATCTATTGAGGCTGTATATAGAGAAATAATGTCAGCATGTCTTTCTCTTGAACAACCTATAACCGTGGCATATTTGGGGCCGGAACTTACTTTTACACATCAGGCATCAATAAAAAAATTCGGTTCCAGCGTAAATTATCTTTCGTGTGACAGTATCTCAGAGGTTTTCAATGAGGTAGAAAGAGAAAACGCTGATTACGGGGTTGTCCCCATAGAAAATTCTACAGAGGGGGCTATTAGTCATACTCTTGATATGTTTGTTGATTCTTCGTTGATGATATGTTCAGAGGTTTTTTACGCTATACGCCATAGCCTGCTTTGTAAACGCAGTAATATGAAGGGGATCAAACGCATTTATTCAAATCCGCATGTATTCGGTCAATGTCGTAATTGGATAGAGAAAAATATTCCGCAAGCAAAATTGTGGGAAGCGTCATCTACCGTTAAAGCCGCCGAGATCGCGGCAAGACACGCGGATGCCGCTTGTATAGCCGGTCAGGTGGCGGCAAAACGTTATAAGCTAAAGGTTTTAGCACGGTCTATCGAGGATAGCTCCGATAATACGACCAGGTTTCTTATTATAGGGAAACACGCGAGCAAGCCCTCGGGAAGTGATAAAACTTCCGTTATGTTTTCGGTCAAGGATAGACCCGGGATTTTGCATGATATGCTTAATGCCTTTAAGAAAAAAGGTATTAACCTGACTAAGATAGAATCGCGGCCTTCAAAGAAGAAACTGTGGAAGTATTATTTCTTTGTGGATATGGAAGGACATCGGGACAATGTAAAGATAAAAAACGCTTTAAAAGATCTTGAGAAAAAATGTCATTTTATGAAGGTATTAGGGTCGTATCCAAAGGGGATCTAGCGGAATCGAGAAAGATGGGATAGAGAGAGCGTCTTTAAGCTTTTACATTAACAGAGGTTACTATTATGGGTATAAAATACAAAAGAACATTGGATAAGACAACTCCATACAAACCGGGGAAACCTATTGAGGAAGTAAAGAGAGAACTCGGGATAAAAGAAGTTATTAAGTTGGCATCGAATGAAAATCCGATCAAACCTTCCGAAAAAGTGATAAATGCTGTTATGAAGGCCGCGGAGAATATTAACAGATATCCTGACGGAGGGTGTTTTTATCTTCGAGAAGCTTTAAGTAAGGAATTATCTGTTCCCGGGGAGAATATTATTTTTGGCAATGGGTCAGACGAGATCATAATCTTCGCTATAAGAACTTTTGTTTCTCCCGGAGATGAAGTTATTATTTCAGATCCGACTTTTCTTATATACAGGATAGCGTCTGAGATAGAAAACGCGGTGATAAAAGTGGTTCCGTCAAAAGATCTTGAATATGATCTCGAAGCTATGCTTGATAAGGTGACTCCCAGAACAAAGATGATATTTATCGCGAATCCGGAGAATCCTACCGGCAGTTATATTTCGGATGTTAAACTCAGGGATTTTATTGAAAAACTTTCGGACGAAATTATTATTTTTTTAGACGAAGCGTATTATGAGTTTGCCAAAGGTGGAGATTATCCTGAAACATTGGATTTAATAGAACGGGAAGATCGTAATGTGATCATATCGAGGACGTTTTCAAAAGCTTATGGTCTAGCGGGGATTCGTATAGGATATGCTCTGGCTAGAAAAGATATAGCGGAAGTTCTTAATAAGATCAGAGAACCTTTTAATATAAATTCTATCGCGCAGGCAGCGGCAATAGCGGCGCTTAAAGATAATGAGTATCTTGAGAAGTCGGTCGAGCTTGTAAAACAGGAAAAGAAAAAAATTTATAATGAGTTAAATTCGTTGGGAGTAAGACTTTTTCCCAGTCGGACTAATTTTATACTTATGGACACAGGGAGAGATTCGGTAAAGATAGCCGGAGATCTTTTGAAACAGGGGATAATTGTGAGAGAGATGTCGGGATGGGGGTTCAAAGGCTATATACGGGTTAATATAGGTCTTCAGGAAGAAAATGATAAGTTTATAGAGATGTTTAGAAGGATGATTAAAAATTAAAAGTTTAATTAGGAGGTACATTTTATGATTATAGTGCTTAAACCTACCGCTAAGAAAGAAGAAATTGATCACGTGATCGAAAAA
>JAGLIU010000312.1 GCA_023142805.1 Candidatus Omnitrophota bacterium
GGTGTAAATACAGAAAATGCAACAGATTCTCTTTCTTTGGTATAGTACCCGTTAATATATATTAAGTATATGCTTAATCAATTCATCCTTATGTGCACATTATGAAATAAAAAACCCTTCTTTAGTAGGTTTTTTTATTTACATAGCTGGTAGTAGGGGAGGCAGAAATAGTATAAAAATAATAACTGGCGAATCTTGTTCTTTGCCGACGAAGTTCGCTGTAGCCATATAGGATATAAATAGATCGGCGTGGGAGGCAGGCAAAGGTTGAAGGGGGGTAAGAAACGCGACGAAAAGGAGTATTGTAGTCCTGAACGGCCTTCCAAGCACGCCATTTTGCCATTGTTCGTTTAGCAATCTTTGGTGTTTTTCTATAACTTTAACTATTTTTCCAAGGACATTTTTCCATTGGCTATCTTTTTTAAATTTGTCAGTTAGGGTTTTTGCCGCGATACTTAGTTGTTTTCCGAGGTTTTCCAGCGTGTTTAGCGTGAAGCGTGGATTTATATCCACAGCTTTAGCTAATCTTTCAAAATGACGAGGTCGGATCCATTCCAACCGGTTTTCACTGCCTATCTTCATTGCCATTTTTTTGCTAAGATTATCATATACGCATGTTGAAATTAAATCGTAGAAGGGAGCCAAAATAATACGGTCGTTATCATAGAGAAATGAAAGATTTTTTGCGTGGGCATCGGCGTTACCTATATAATAATTAAAGATAACAAATTTTAGTAAACGATTCTTGTCCAGTACGGGCTGAGAACTATTTTTGTCTATCAAGGAAAAGCAGTCAACTAGGTTGGGGCCTCCTTCAGCTTCATATTTCTGGTTTGAATATATTCCCATTGCCTGACAGAAGTCTTCCTGATGTAGTCTTTTTACATCAGTTTCTGTTTCAAACCTGTCGTAACGCTTGATCAAAAGAAAATTTACTTTGTTACCTATGATCTTCACAGATGGGACCAAAAGCCCGGAATTTTCTGCCAATTTCATGCAAAAAGCTTCATTTGCCACGGTATCCTGTAAATAATCAATCGGCGGTTTAATTATGTAATTACTAGCTTTCCGGCCTCTAGGAAGAAAAAATTTATTATCTTTGGAATATACAGGTAGTTTATCCTGTGATCCTGCCAGGGAGAGCCGGATATCTTTTCGTCCGATAAGCAGGGGTTTTTTATCAGGATTAAATATTATTCTTGATAATTCATCTATGGAGATTTCCTCATAACCGCCTTCCTCTGGAATAGACTCATTTTCAGGTAGCACAGTTAAAGCTCCCGCGCATTCTCCTCCGATAGCGTCGAGCATGGCATAATTGTTTTTTTCAGAAACCCCGTAAAAGCGCGCTATTTTTTCTTTGATCCCGGATTCTGGTAATAAATTCTCGAAAAATGTCTCTGAGATAGTTTCCTCAAAAGGAGGTTTTTGCAGAGGTAAAGATATTGATATGGGAAAAGCATCTTTGCTGTCAATCCAGGCTTCAGAATATTGAAATATTAAACCTGCTGGTTTTTTAATGATCCTGCCGACTAGATCATTGTCCCAAAATACATTTAAAATATGTTCCATTATTTGATCCTTCGTTCTTCGATCTTAATAATAAACCCCAATCCTTGGACTACCTTAAGAACTTTATTAATTTCAAGAGTTGTTTTTCCATTTTCAAGTTCCGAAATAAACCTTGTTCCCACATTACAGAGAGCCGCAAGAGAGGCCTGTGTTAATTGCATATTTTTTCTTTTCGCCTTTACGATCGTACCAAGTTCAACAATATTTTGTATAATAGGCATAATCCCCTCCATTTTATTCCCGTACAGTATTAAGTATACCAGAAGACGTGAAAAAAACAACTTTTATTCCTGTTCGGTAATAAAAAGTTGTAATTGGCACATTCTAGTGTAGATTTTACCGTACGGTAGTAAAATACTTTATAGAAAGTAGTATCCTTTTTTTTGGGTCATGAAAAAAGAAATTGACATTTTCGATTTTCATGGTGTACTTGAAGTATGATAAAAAGGTCTGAATATTTAAAGCTTATCCGTAAAGCACTGGGGTGAAGCCGGGCCGTCGCATTATTGGGTCCGCGTCAGTGTGGTAAAACAACACTGGCCAGAGAATTTGTCGATATTAATTCTCCGAATTATTTTGATCTTGAAGACCCTTCCAGTCTTAGTGCCTTGACTAATCCTAAGACAACCCTCGAATCTTTAAAAGGTATTATTGTTATTGATGAAGCGCAAAAAAGACCGGATCTTTTTTCTGTACTAAGAGTTCTGTTAGATCGAAAGCCAACCCCCGCAAAATTTCTTATTCTTGGCAGCGCGTTACCTGATCTTTTGCGGCAGTCTTCGGAATCTCTTGCCGGGCGTTTAGAAATAGTAGAAATCGAGGGTCTTGGATTATCTGAAGTAGGATAAAGTAAGGCATCAATACGTTGGCTACGGGGCGGATTTCCTTGGTAACCAAACAGGTTTTAACCTTACTTGTTCAGGCACGCTATTAAATAAAAAACCTTATAGTGAAAACGCTGAGAAGGTTTTTTATATCTGTGTAAATCATATGCGTCGTTACTGTATTTTAGTTAAGTATTCTTTAAGTGGATATACAATATCTGTTTTGGTGAGGGGGAAACTTTTTGTGGCTTGCGAGATGATCGCACCATTATCTATTTTTATGTTTTTGTTTTGATAGAGTTTTCGAAATCTATTGATACCCGATACCATGCCTTTGTTTGGTGTTTTTGAGCATTTTATTTCACAGGGAATTATTTTGCCTGGTGTTTTTTCTATCAGTAAGTCTACTTCGAGTCCATTATTTGTCCGGAAATAATATATCGGGGGTGTTTTCCCCTTGTTAATATAAAGCTTTATTATCTCCTGGATCACAAAATTTTCGAATAATGAACCGGCTTGTACACTACGAAATAGCATAGATCTACTCTCAATGCCGCACAAATAAGCGGCCAATCCAATGTCCATGAAATATAACTTAGGGGCTTTGATTACCCGGCTTTCAAGATTGGTATGGTAGGGTTTTAGTAAATATATGATCTGTGAAGCTTCAAGTATTTTTATCCAGGATTTAACTATTACCGAGGAAACTCCAAGATCGTTTGACAGGCTTTGATAATTTAACACTTGAGATGTTCTGGCAGCCAGCAAAAAAATAAGATTTCGAAATGATGTGATCTTTTCGATATGGTAGTGGGTTTCGATATCTTTTTCAATATATATGTTCAAATAGGAACCGTGCCAAGTCCCGCTATCCATGTCATTAAAA
>JAGLIU010000313.1 GCA_023142805.1 Candidatus Omnitrophota bacterium
AGGGTTAAGTCGAGATGTATCTTGGGGATTTTATATTGCCCAGCTGACCTTTCTGGTGGGTGTGGCAGCCTCAGCAGTCATGGTCGTCTTGCCGTACTATTTACACAACTATAAAGTTTTCGGTAAGATAACAATTCTCGGGGAATTTACAGCTGTGGCCTCAGTGTGCATGTGCGGTCTATTTTTGTTCGTCGATATTGGTCAACCCATGAGGGCTTTAAATGTGTTTCTGTATCCCTCTCCGCAGTCAATAGTATTTTGGGATGCACTTGTTCTGAATGGCTATTTATTTTTAAATATCTTGGTGGCGTGGAATGTGCTTGAAGCAGAACGCAATGGTGTAAAATCGCCAGCTTGGATAAAGCCCCTAATTTATATTTCAATTCCTTGGGCCATTGCAATACATACGGTAACAGCCTTTATCTATTGTGGGATGCCTGGCAGGGGATTCTGGCTGACGGCAATAATGGCCCCTCGTTTTCTGGCCTCCGCCTTTTCGTCCGGTCCGGCATTTCTAATCATTTTATGTCAAATTATTCGGAAGGTCAGTACGTTTGATCCGGGGCCAACAGCAATCCAAACATTGGCAAAAATTGCTACTTACGGTCTACTGGTAAACCTATTTTTTCTCGGCTGTGAAGTCTTTGTCGTGTTTTACAGCAGGATACCTGAACATATGGCACATTTCCGGTATCTGTATTTTGGATTAGATGGTTTCGGAGGCTTGGTCCCTTGGATGTGGACAGCCCTGATCCTGATGATTGTGGCAGCAATACTATTGGTCAACCCCATTACACGCCGAAATAATCGTGCGCTGATTATCGCATGTATAGCCCTTTTTACGGGTACATGGATCGACAAAGGGATGGGACTGGTTACAGGTGGATTCATTCCTACACCCCTTCATAAGGCTATGGATTACGTTCCAACCGTTATAGAGCTCGTTATTTCATTGGGCATTTATGCCATCGGAGCTTTTATTTTGACCATCCTTTTTAAGATAGTCGTGAGTGTAAAAAGAGAAACTGTCTGAGTCTTTTTTAATATTTTCTTTGAGCTATGTGATAGAAAATAAAAGGAATTCTAATGGAAAAATTGAATCCGGTATTCGAAAAAAATTATAAAGGTTACCTGGAAGCGCTCACCGATCTTGATCTTTCGATCAGATGTTCTATTCTAGATATTTCAGTCGACGAAGATAGAAAAACTGCTGAAATCCCATTTTTCGGTAGTATTTATCGCGTTTCCAGGGAAGGTGTGGTCAACGCCGATGGCAAGCGTCCAGATTATGGAACATGCATTATCTTGTTGAAATACTTATTGATGTGCCCTCGACAGATACCGATAGAAGATGATTGGGTAAGCTACAGAGATTTCAAAGATTCCGGTCTATCGCTGGACGTTTCGTTTTCAGACAACTCCAGTAGGGCCATATCAAAGATCTATTCCGGACAAAAGGGCGCATTAGAGAATGCCGCTGCCGCATTAGGTGGAACGCGCCCAGATTTTGATTATCCATATGATGTGGCAGCTGTGTTCAGAGTGTTACCGCGCGTGCCGGTCCTGCTTTTGTTCAACGATGAAGACGACGAATTTCCAGCGAAGACATCGATCCTTTTTGAACGGCGGGCAGACCAGTTTCTGGATATGGAGTGCATCGCTATGGTCGGTGGGTATTTGTTTGATAAATTGAAACGAACAGGAAAACTTATTATGGGAAAAAATATAGGGTAATGCAGGGGACTGCACCCGACATGCAACGGCTATCCATGCCCCTTGATTTGGTTTTAAGATTGGGTAAGGGCAGCATTGATCTTCCCCCGAAAAAAAATAAAATTTATCAAAGCGATAGGAATTATTTTGTTGACAAGGCTTTAGTAAACATTTATATTTAGTTCATGTTAACTAATTAAATGGTGAATTTATGCAATATACTTTAGTGGAACTTGTTGAAATCATAACCAAATTAATTGATGACCTGGAAGCGGAGTTTACCAAAAAATATCAGGAAGAAGGTTTTACAACACGTCAGATTGTATATATCGATACAATTAACATGCTTGGCAATCCCAATTTAGGAGAGATCGCCAAGGCATTGAAGTTAAGCAAGCCGTCTGTTACGGCCATTGTGGATAAACTGGCAAGCAAAGGTTATATCGAGAAATTTCAATCCGATGAAGACAGGCGCTCTTTTCATGTTCATCTCAGCGCTAAAGGAAAAAACCTTGTCAAAATGCATGCTCTAACTCATAACAAGATAGTTGATATGCTTCAGGATAATCTGGACGGTAGAGACTTGAAAAACCTGGTGACAATATTGAATAAGGTCGTATCAAAAGTTTAGTTTTTTTGGCATAATATTTAGTTCAACCTAACTAATTAAAGGAGGCCGCATGAATTATTTTGATTATTTTCAAGTCATAACCCTGATTGTCTTTCTGATGGTATTTTTTGGAAGGACCATCTGGCTTAGGAGAAAAGGCACCAAAATATTTGTGATAGGAAGCGGCAAAAAAGGGTTCGCTGCTTTTTTGGAAAAAAGTTTTTTAGTTTTTTTCCCGATCTGGTTGATCGAAATAGGCATTCATTCCTTGCACCTAAACATCCAATTCCTGCCGTTGGTGCT
>JAGLIU010000314.1 GCA_023142805.1 Candidatus Omnitrophota bacterium
TCCTGGGTTGGGTTTCCGCTTTTTTATTTATAACCTCAATTTTTTTCTCATAGGATATTATCCCTAGGGAAAACACAGAACTAACACTTAAAGAAACAAGAGCGATCAGACCTATAATGATCACCGACGTCAATAACAATTTTTCCAGCCGGAGTCTTATAAATCTTTCCTCCGGCAAAAGATTAACATCAAAAATAGATCTGTTTTTTTCATTTCTTAAAGCCAACCCGGCACTAGCGCTCCGCATAAGATCGAATTTATCCGGAATAATCCCCGAAGACTCCACAACGCCGCCTTCATCCGATAATTCCATGTCGAGTTCTTTAGCCTTTGAAGTATCTCCCAGAATTATGGTTTTATCTATCCCCCTTTCGGGATACTGTTCTTCCCAATACGCGGTAGTTATCCTCACTTCTTTAGCCAATTCTTCTATATCAGTCGCGCTCAGGGTCCTGAAATACGATGGCATGCCATCTTTAACAATAAGCATCGACGTTTTATTGCCGCATAAAATTACCGCGACGGATTTATCCTTATTCAAGTCAATATTTCCATCATGGATCAAAGTACGAAGAACCGCCATTGATGGAATATCAACACCAATAACTTCCAACCCCGCTTTATCGGTCGCCTCCAGTAAAGCTTTAACTATACTCTTCCTGATAGCGATAATGACGGTATCACCGTGCCCTATAGAATAATGACCTATAACAGGTACCTCCCCATAGGCCATATATTTAGAGACTTCATCCTCAAGTAACTGTTTAAATTCTTCTTCGGGCAATTTCGCGAGCTTTGCCAAATGTATTATCGTGGATGATTCCTGTATCGCCACGTTTATCTTTCTACTTTTTATCCCATTATCCTTGAATATCCCCTTCAACAAACGCGAGAACCCTTTTGTATCCGAAATAAAACCATTTTGGATCATCCCTTGAGGGACATTCACGGATATAAAATTCGCTATTGTCTTTTTGCCGGCCGCGTTACGTCCACACCTTGAGACCAATATCATCTCATCGGAAATAACGATCCCTATAGTATCTTTTTGCTCAAAAACCATTAAAGCTTCCTCATATCTCTCTCCAAGTTACTATTCGAACATCAGACCCCGACCCGTCTACAACCACTTCCAAAGTCCTGCTAAAATCACCCGAGACACCTTCACTTGTTATAGTCTTCGGCAGTGCCGCGCCAAACGGAATACCTACTTTATAACTTCCGGTATTCAACGTATCCGAATCATAATCGCCCGCGTCGGTCGGATACACTATTCCATCAGAATCCGCGTCAGTATCATAAGTATTATCCGCTTTTAATTTACACACAGCGTATTCTACTCCGGCATCAGCCAAAAATAACGTCTGCGTATCTTTAACCTGATTAGTCACGATCTGCTGATCTATAGTTACAGTATCAACAAAGATGACAACCAAAAGCGAAATAAACGCTAATGAAAAAAGTGCCAGTATTAGTGCTATACCTTTATTCTTCATTATTATGATGTTGTAGTATTTGTAGCCCCCGGGGTATACGTCAAAAGCGCGCTACTCGCTTCCCAGTTACTCGCGTCAGACGACAAAATTGTCGGGTCTTTCCTTTCAATCGTATCTCCGTCACCGTCCCCACCCCAAGCATCATCATACGTAACCGCGTCAGCTTCAACTCCGACTGAATTTAAAATAGTGATCGTATCACCATTATCACCCAGTCCATTA
>JAGLIU010000315.1 GCA_023142805.1 Candidatus Omnitrophota bacterium
CCCACAAATAAAAACGCGTCATTCAAAAGATACCCCAGCATCCCCAAGCTGGTTTTTCCTGAAACATCTATTATTTCCGAACTTTCCGTTCTCTCCAAAATCTCCTTAATATGATCCGAATCCGACTCTGAACCAATAAATACAGGCTTTAAATTCTTTTTGCTGAAAATATATTCCGCCACTTTACCGAACTTTTCTTTATTCCATATTTTTGAGGAATGTCCGGGTATCACATGCAATACCGCGTATTTATCCCCAAAATTCAGTTTATCCCGTAACTGATCAATTTTTTCTTTGTCCTGCGCGGAAAAAACCAATTTCACTTTCGGAAAAGGACATTCTATACCAAGAGGTCTTAATAATTCAATGTTCTTATCGATTTCGTGCCCTTCCTTTTTGTAAGACACTCTACGAGAAAGAAGAAACCCTCCTCCCGTTATTCCATAACTTATCCTATCTTTTACACCGGCAACTGTCATTGCCGCTATATGCCTAAAATCCCCCCTGAGATCAATGACTGCGTCATATCGCCCTTTTTTAATTACACTTACCATCTTCTTGATCCCTCTCAGCCAGGACATAACTCCATTTTTCTTTCTATTAAACCATGGAGGATCAAAAATTAACACATTATCAAGATAAGGATCGTTTTTCAGAATATCATTTACGTTCGAAGGTACCATAAAATCTAAAATAGCTTTGGGATACTTTTTTCTCAGGGGCTCAATTACAGATGTCGCGGTAATAACATCACCGATGTGATCCACTCTTATTACAAGAATTTTATTTATTTTAAGCTTCCTCTTAGACGCAAAAGCCTTCACAGGAAAAAACAAAATAGTCCCGACCATATCAATCATATAAAAAACTAATCGGTAGATCTTTTTTTTATATACGTACATCTATCCCTCATTATTTTTAACAACTCTTACCGCTCTCACTCTATTTGGTCCGACAGCTATTATCTCACCATATATCCGCATATTGTCTAATGTACCGCTTTTCGCTATTATTATCGTATTCTCGCTTTGTTTATCAAGCAATTCTTCTTTTGAATAAATATTTTCACTAAATCCTCCGCAATAAAACCTTATACCTGGATCCCCTATCTCATATAAATACACTTTATCATTCTCAAATATTCCTTTTTCAACTTCATAAGAAAAACCCTTTACCTCCGGATTAAAATCTAATGTAAAAATATCCTTTGATATACCAAAATAAACAACACTGGCTAAAGAACATATAGCTACTACGAATATCGCGTATTTCTTTAATACTTTACCTACACCCCATGCCGCGACTATAGCAAGAGCGGGATATATCGGCATTATATACCAATGCAACTTTGTCTTGACTAAGGTGAAAATTACATACGTAACTACTATCCACGAAATAAACGGGTACTTATGAAATTCTTTTTTCTTTATAGCGAAGAAAATAAAGAACGGGAAACTTATAAGACCCACCACTCCCCAAGGTTTCCCTTTATATAAAATCGCGTTGATGTACGTTAACCAATCCCCTGAATGTCCATCCATTGAACCGACCGTACGCTCTACAAAATGCTGAAAAAAATGTCCTTTTAAAAAAGCAGGACCATAATGAAAATATGCCGGCATGTACCAACTGCCTATTATCGTTAAAGACACAATACCACCTATTAACACATAACGGTTAAGAATAAGACTCCGTTCTTTCCTCATTAAAACGTACGATCCCAGTGCCATAGGTATCAACAAAGCCGCGATACCTTTTGTTAAAAAAGCCAGGCTAAAACAAATAAACGAATAAATTACATTGCTCCGTTTTTCTTCTGATAGTGAAAAAAAATAAAAAGAAAGAAGCGCAAATAAAGTAAATGTTATATCTAAGGTCCCGGATTTACTAAACCATA
>JAGLIU010000316.1 GCA_023142805.1 Candidatus Omnitrophota bacterium
TTCGACTGTATTCTTAAATATTTTGGTACTTTCTAATAAATATTTAAAGATAAGATTAACATATGTCATTAATCTATACAAATCTTGCTCCGCAGTGTCAAAAACATCACCATTATGAATTATGTTATTCCTTTTACGCTTTAAAGCGTTAAGAATATACTTACAATATTTTTTGTCTTTAAAGATTTTTGATGCCCTGTCAATTGTTATTTCATAGCTACTAAATCCTGTTATGGTTAAATACTCTAACACACTCCATAGTTTAATAAAAGCTGTTGTCATTAGAGGATCATCAAGCGCCCGAACATAACGAATAATTGCCCTTTTTAAAAATGCCGTATAAGGATTTTTTCTATTCAATTCCTTTCGAATAGATTCCTCATTCTGCTTCATTATTTTATAATCACTATTTATGTCTGCTAATTGCATATCAGGCGAATGCTCTGGCTGCCATCCCCAGCAATTCGGATACATTTCCCCCTTTTCATTATGTAGCGTATGAACAGGACCATATACTAAATTATTAACAGGATTTGTTTTTAACGTAGATGTTCTTAATCCTTTGTTTAAATTAAGCGTAAAATTCCATATTCCTCTTATAAAATCTAAATTTGCAAAAGCCTTTTCATAAGCCTCTTCTTGACAACGTGCCGGAACACTAACTTTTACATATGTATAATATGAAGGTGTCTCAACATTTAAAATTTTCTCTAACACATCTTTGACGTTTTTAACAATATCAAAATTCTTTGGTCTATTCTTCAAAAAAGAAATTGTGACATCATTTACTTTGATTCTTGAAAGATACTGACCATATTTAACTGACAAAGAAGTCAACAAAATATATTTCTTCTTTTTCGATAACAAAAACGTAGTTTCATGCTTTTTTATAAATTCATTAATAGCTCCTTGATCGAAAATATTCTTTTTTGCAGCTTCAAACAACGCATAAGTAAGAAAATATATTTTTTTATCATAAGGAACGTTATCATCAAACTTTAAATTATTTATGAGAATATCTCTCAATCCATCAAACCCGTTACCATCAAATTTAACTTCTGGAACCTTTTCAAATGAAACCTGATGTCCACTTTCAGCTCCTTTTTCTTTTAATACCCTTAAACGGTTTATTATATCTTCCGCAATATTATAATCTATCCACTTAGATTTTTTACCCATATAACAACTTTCTTTATGCGATAATCATATATATTTACATCATTACGCTATATTCAATTTACTCCTTCAAAGTAATCAACTCAACAAATATAAACATTTTTTTCAAACACTACTGTTCACAATCCATTTTCCATTCTTTCCTCGCAATGCTTCCTCCATATCTTTGCTGCTAGCTTTATTATTTCTCTGTCTCGTTGTTCTTGGCTCATATGGGAATAAGGATTAAGGGGGTTGAGATCATTTAGATCAGAAGACACAAAAGTTACCTTCATATTGTCCCAGTCTATACTTCCCTTGCGCCTTTTTTTGGGTTTGGAATCCATTTTTGCCTGCCCTTGTCCTATTCATCAAATCCGATTAATTCATTTTCAGCATTTTTCATTTCAACAGCTGGCTTCACTGCGCGTTGATCTGTTAAATAATATTTTTCAAATAAGCGTAATCCGTGCTTCTTTGATTTCTTGCTTTTCTTCTCATACGGTTTGCTTTTGATATCTTGAAACCATCCGAAGTTGACACATTTATGTGAATTGTCT
>JAGLIU010000317.1 GCA_023142805.1 Candidatus Omnitrophota bacterium
CGTCCTGCCCCGTGTTATTACCTTTCACTTTACCCTTTCTCGACCCTTTCCCTTTCCCCTTTACGCAAAAGTCCGTTATCTACAAAAATGCAATGCAGTTTTTTTCCCAAAGCTTTATGTAAAAGTACCGCGCTTACAGTAGAATCCACCCCGCCGGAGAGACCCAGAATAACGTTATTATCTCCCACCTGTTCTTCAATATCACTAATTTTTTTCTCAATAAAAGATTTCATCGTCCAAGTTTTTTTACAGTCACAGACATTAAAAAGAAAATTCCGAAGGATCTTACCTCCTTCCTCGGTATGAACAACTTCCGGATGAAATTGTACCCCGTATAAACCTTTTTCGGAACTATAAAATGCCGCGCACGGAGTGTTTTCACTGGTAGCTATAATCTCAAATCCTTTAGGTAATTTTTCCACTTTATCCCGATGGCTCATCCAGGTTACACTTTTGACAGAAATACTTTTAAAAAGGGGGTTTTGTCTCCGGAATTTGACCGTAGTACTCCCATATTCTCGTTTTCCACTTTTGCGTATATTCCCACCGTTTATTTTACCTATAAGCTGCATTCCATAGCAAATCCCTAAAATTGGTATGCCCAGATCAAAGATACGTTTATCAAAACCAGGCGCGCCTTTATCGTAAACACTCGACGGACCGCCCGAAAAAACTATTCCTTCAGGATTTAATTCTTTTATCTTCGCGATGGATATTCCCGGAGATTCGACAATTGAATGAACTCGATTCTCACGTATACGCCGGGCTATAAGCTGTACGTATTGTGAGCCGAAATCTAGTACAAGTATTCCTTCTCGTATGTTTTTTTTCATGGATCAATTGTCCTTATTTCTTTGTATAATTTTCCCATGTATTCTTTAGTTCAGGATCATTTACCCATTTCAGCAAATATTCTGTTAAGGCATCACCGGTCGCACCGTTATCACGTCCTGTAATAACCAGTTTTCTCTCAAATTGACCACATACTTCCAAAGCCATGTCCAGTTTATCGGCTCTTTCGGGAAACCCAATATGCCGAATTAACATACTCGCGGCACGTATCATAGAACATGGATCAGCGTAAATGTCGCGCCCTTCATCAACCATCCGCGGGGCACTCCCGTGAATAGCTTCAAACATCGCCCATCTTTTGCCGATATTCGCGCTACCGGCCGTACCAACTCCACCCTGTAGCTGCGCGGCCTCATCTGTTAGAATATCACCGTAAAGATTCGGTAGTACTATAACCTGAAAATCTTTCTGTCTTGCCGGATCTATAAGTTTTGCTGTCATAATATCTATATACCACTCATCCTGCTCAATACCGAATTCTTTGTATTCTTCCGCGATCTTTTTCGCGATACGCGAAAACCGACCGTCAGTTGTCTTGACGACATTTGCTTTAGTAACTGCCGTAACTTTTTTCTTGCCGTTATTTTTAGCGTATTCGAACGCCATGCGTATTATTCTTTCGGCGCCTTGTTGAGTTATGATCTTAAAATCAACACTTAGATCGTCACCCACATCTATCCCTTTTGACCCCAGGACATACGCGCCTTCCGTGTTTTCCCTAAAAAAACACCAATCTATACCTTTTGAAGGGATCTTTACGGGACGTACATTCGCGAAAAGATCCAGTTCACGTCTCATTGTAACATTCGCGCTTTCAATATTCGGCCATTTATCACCCTCTTGAGGCGTCGTTGTAGGACCTTTTAATACAACATGACAACTTTTTATTTCTTCTAAAACATCATCAGGAATAGCCTGTCCACATTTCACTCTATTTTCGATCGTCAGTCCTGAAATATTCCGAAATTCCACCAATCCCCCCGAAACCTCATCTTTCAGCATATGCTCAAGAACATGTTGCGCGTGTTTAGAGATTATTTTTCCTATACCGTCACCCCAGCAAATACCAATTACAATAGGTTTGAGGGATTTATAGTCCGTCCAGACTTCGTCTTTTTTCATAAGTTCAATACGGTCAAGCTGGCTTTTAAGAATCTCCTCAAAATGTTTTCCCGCGTTTTCGGTAATAGGACTATTATTCACTATGACACTCCCTTTTTTTAACTATTTTAATACTCTGATCGTTCAAAAACGTTATAAGGACACACCGTGCCTTTACACTACATATCCGGCACAGCCGCTTTTATGAAAGCTTTGAAAAGCGGATGAGGCATATCCGGTTTTGATTTAAATTCCGGATGAAACTGCACGGCGACAAACCATGGATGTTTTTTGATCTCGACGATCTCTACTAAATTACCCTTTGGGTGGATTCCGCTCAATACCATACCCTTTTCCTGAAACAATTTTTTGTAGTCACCGTTAAATTCATAACGATGACGATGACGTTC
>JAGLIU010000318.1 GCA_023142805.1 Candidatus Omnitrophota bacterium
GTCGTCATATCCGTTAGATACATCCATATTTAACTTTACAGGCAGATCACTACTCGCGAAGCCGCTCGTGGACAAGAAAAACAGGTA
The DNA here is from genome assembly GCA_023142805.1 of Candidatus Omnitrophota bacterium. Taxonomy (GTDB): domain Bacteria; phylum Omnitrophota; class Gorgyraeia; order Tantalellales; family Tantalellaceae; genus JAGLIU01. The sequence goes on from JAGLIU010000318.1 coordinate 88, forward strand.
ACTGACACAAACTATATTTTTCAGTAATTTTAAATTCATAAGCTATAATGTTATCATAAATCAGTGTAAAGTTATAATATTATTAATAATTGTGTTCCCTAACAAAAAAATGAACTGCTAACAACCCTGATATGTCAGAGGAGTTAAACCAATACCGCGTAATTATAGTTTTTCCTTAACACTTTCAAAACAAAACTAGAAATCTCTCTCGATTACTTCGCTCCTTTTCCAAATATCACAGCCGGAATAGTCCGTAACATGATCATGCAATCTTTCCGTAATGTCCAGGTATCAATATACTTAAGATCCATTTTAACCCACTCTGAAAAATCTGTTATTTTATTACGCCCACTTATTTGCCAAATACAAGTTATTCCGGGTTTTACACTTAATCTTCTTCTCTGCCACACTTCGTACTGATTCTCTTCGATCGGCAAAGGTCTGGGACCCACCAGGGACATATCCCCCTTCAAAACCACAATGAGTTGGGGTAACTCATCAAGACTTGTCACTCTCAGAAATTTCCCAACCTTAGTGACCCGAGGATCATCAGTAATTTTAAAAACCGGACCTTTCATTTCATTTAGATCAAGCAGCTCCCCGCGTTTTGATTCAGCATCCTTTACCATAGTACGAAACTTCCATAAAACGAATTTTCTGCCGTTCAAACCGATCCTATCCTGCTTAAAGAAGATAGGTCCGGGAGAACTCAGTTTTATAGCAATTGCTACACCGACAAATACCGGACTAAGCAAAAAAAGGGCAAGAAGAGAAATTGTAAAATCCGTAATACGTTTGATTGCTGTCTGCCAAAACCTATGACGAGTTGATTCTATCGTTAGTAACGGAAATCCATGTAAGTCTGTTTGGGAAAGACGCGATCCTTTGGGTTCAAAATAATCCACGGCAATATGTACTGTTACTCCTTCAAGTTCACATAACCTTATAAGCTCTTCTATTCTATTAAGCCATCCTCTGGGTACAACAAATATTACTTCATCGATCACATTATTATGTATGACTTCGTCTAAACTTTCAAAATCCCCTATTACAGAATAGTTTCCTATCTTCATCCCGACCTTTTTCCGGTCTCTGTCGACAATACCAATTACTTTCATTCCCCACTCATTAGAGGCTTCAACTAGATCAATAAGTTTTTTCGCTCTCTCGCTGGTCCCGACAATAAGAATATTTTTTGTGCTATAATCTTTCCAGCACATATTTTTCATAAAATACGCGATCAGTATTTTCTCAAAACAAAGAACTATTCCTATGCCGATAAAAGTAAAAATCGTGAAATTTCTGCTGACATTGTCAACTTTTAAGATAAAAACAAACCCTCCCATCAATACAATCCCGAGTACGGTAGCCTTAACCATGTTAGCGAGAATACTGAACCTCTTTTGCATCCAAAAAATCGTATATACTTTAAAAAGATTCAACATCGCCACCCAAACAGATATGACACTGATTAGCAAAATTGTTTCTTTATAAGAAAATCTGAAAAATCCTTCTACCGGTCGCAGGGTCAGGGCAACAACAAAAACTAATCCCACAACAAAAACATCTATTGTTCTAATAATTCTCAAAACACCTCTGATCCGATCTTTGAACATAATTCTCCCCCACTTTATCATCTATTACCAAATTCTCTAGTAATTGACTTTTGGATATTTTAACATTTAACGCGTTTGCTGTCAAGCTAGAACTATTTTTAGTAATATCAAGATAATTGAGCACTCACATTAAAATTTTTTAATATCTCACCAAAAATATTACATTTTTGTGACTGGTCCAAAAACGTAACAGAATGACGGCTTTTGGATTTTAATAAAGAATATCCCGCCTTCACAGTATTTTATTCTGTTTCAAAGTTCTGGCATAACACTAGGAGGAGAAAGGGAAGAATGAAACATCGT
>JAGLIU010000319.1 GCA_023142805.1 Candidatus Omnitrophota bacterium
GGTATTGTAGACTCCGATGATCGCGCTCCTGCTGTAAAACTGGCTAAAGAAACGGGTGTGCCTGTAGGGAAAAGCTGCGAGGAATTTTTGAAAAAAGAAAATATTAACACGATTATTGATACTACAGGATCCAAAAAAATAAAAGAGACCATTTTAAAAACAAAAAGATTCGATATGGATCTTTTGGATGAAGAAGGTCCCAGTTTGGTTTTTACGCTTATAAACAAATATCGTGAGACCGAAAAAGAACTTGAAAAAGTAAACAAAGAACTTGAACTTAAAACCTGGGGCATGGAGAAGACCAATGAGGGGATAAAAACCCTTTATCGGGAACTAGAAAAAAAGAACGAAGAGTTAAAAAAGTTAGACCAGGTGAAATCCGATTTTATTTCTACCGTTTCGCATGAACTTCGCACGCCTTTGACCATTATTCGTGAAGCGGTGGCTCAGGTTTTGGACGGAATATTGGGAGAGACAACGGAAGAACAGAGAGAGTTTTTAACGATCGGACTTAAAGATATTGATCGGCTCGGCCGCATAATAAACAATCTTTTGGATATATCAAAGATAGAAAAAGGTAAATTTGATATAAAAAGACAACCCGTAAATCTTGTGGAAATAGCGAAAGAAGTATGTGCCTCGTTTCGTCCGAAAATAAAAAATAAGGGGTTAACAATAAAAGCCAAGTGTTCTGGATCGGAAGTAATAGCCTATATCGAGAAAGATAAAATAGTGCAGGTTTTTAACAATTTGATAGGAAATGCTTTTAAATTCACCGAAAAAGGTGGTATTACGGTGATAATTACCGAAGAAGAGGAATATGTGAAGGTGGCTATCGCCGATACAGGGAAGGGAATAAGTCAAGAAGACTTGCCGCGACTTTTTAGTAAATTTGAACAATTTGGTAGAACTAACGGTCCGGGAGAAAGAGGAACAGGATTGGGACTTGCTATATCCAAGAGTATTATAGAGTTATATGGTGGAAAGGTTACGATAGAAAGCAAATTGGGAAAAGGTACGAAGTTTATGTTTATACTGCCCAAATATACTAGTAGAGAACTTTTTGTGAAAGAGATACAGGATGGGATAAATGAAGCTAGGGAGCAGGATGTGTCATTGTCCGCGATTGAAATACGTATAGACAAGTTTGATGATCTTAAAAAAGAAATTGGAGAAAAAAAGATCAAAGAAATATTATGTGATTTAAAAACAATTGTTGAAAAAAAATTGCACCGGAGCCGTGATATAGCGGTATGTGATGTTAAATCAGTTATGATAGTATTGCCTCTTACGGAGAAAAAGGACGCGGAAAGCATTATAAGTAGATTTAAGGAAACGGTTGGTGTGTATTTGGTAGAAGAAAACTTATCAGAGAAAATAAAATTAGTATACAAAACAGCAACATATCCTTCGGAAGTAAAAACGATAAAAGAAATGTTTGAGAAGTTCAGGAAAAAAGGATGAAAAGAAAAACAATTGATCTGAGATTGTCAGCGGGGTTTGCCTCTCTTCTTATCTTTATAGCCGTGATAGGGGGGATTGGGATAGTTCAGATACAAAATCTAAGTGGAACCGTAGACAAACTGGGATCAAAATATCTGCCGATGCAAAAATCCATACTTGCCATGCGCGCGAATAACGGTGTGTACGCGATGGAAATCCGTAATTACATTTTTTGGCAAAGTTCAAGATATTTAGAGGCCGCCAGCGCGGCCGCGGATCTGGCGACAATAAAAAATGTAGCCGATAATTTTGATGAGAACTTAGCTGTATACAGAGCTCTCGCTCATAAGGAAGATCAGAAACAATGGGCGGACAGAGTCGCGGTATCACAGGCGGAGTTGAGGACGTTGGGAGATCTGATAATAGGTATAGCCGATAAAATGGAAAAAGAAGAGGTTGAAAAAGAGGCTCTACAGGATATGCTTAACAGAAAGCTGATGAGTTTCGAAAGTAGTATCCATAAGATAAACGATTTTCTTGAGAACATTCTTGAAAAAGACAGCATGGTTCTTATCAAAAGCCAGATCGTGAAGGCTGAAATAATGAAGAGGCAGGCATTAACATTTTTAAGCGTCGCGATGATCATAGTGCTTTTTATAGGCAGTCAGACAGCTATTTTTGTGTATCACGATCGTCAGCGAGCCCAACAACGGAGAGAACAGCTTGTCAAAAAGATGATAAAGGTAGAAGAGGAGGAGAAACGTAACCTTTCCCTTCAAGTGCATGATCAGATGGGGCAGGATCTAAGCGGGTTAAAGATCTACCTGGATCTTATAAACAAAGGTCTTAAGGACAAGGACAAAGGGGTCAAAGACAACATAGTGGCCGCGGAAAAAATTCTTGCCCAGCTTATGGAGAAGGGACACAATATCGCTGAATTTTTAATGCCTCCGGCATTAGATGAAATTGGCTTGGTTGATACTGTGGAGAGTCTAATAATGCAGTACCGGCAGATGGTGGAGATAGAGATTGATTATCAAAAACCGGATCATGATATTAAAGTTTCCGGAGAAGACGCCCTTTTTCTTTATCGCGTGGTACAAGAAGGACTTACCAATATAGTAAAACATGCCAAAGCGGTCAAGATCAGTATAAAACTTACCGCGACGAATCATGAAAACATTCTTATGATCAAAGATAACGGCAAAGGATTTGATTATAAAGAATTTTTAGAGGGACATATAAAGCAGCACAAACTTGGGTTAATGGGGCTTGAAGAGCGTGCGGAACTTTTAAGCGGAAAGATAACTATAAAAACGCGGATAGGAAAAGGGACAACGCTTATTGCGCAGTTACCAACAATGAAAGGATAGTATGGGTTTATCTATAATGGTAGCGGATGATCATGATATTATACGTGAAGGTATAAG
>JAGLIU010000032.1 GCA_023142805.1 Candidatus Omnitrophota bacterium
GTTTTTTTTATCGTTGGTTCATATTTTTTCATCATTTTGTCTAAATCAGTTTTCTTCATTTTTTCTCCTTTTTTTTATCATTCGAAAAATTCTTCCCCGCTAAATCTTATTTTGCATATTCCCCGTTTGGATCCTTCTATAAATTCAACCAAGCTCTTTATCTCTTCGGACTTTAAGGTCTCTTTAATTTTTGAAAGAGCTTCTTCTTTACTCTTTCCTGAAATAAAAAGCAATCTATACGCTTCTTTGATCTCTTTGATAACTTCCCTTTTTATTCCGGCACGCCTCAAACCTACAAGATTAACCCCTCGTATCACAGAAGGTCCCCTGACAAGCATAAAAGGGGGCACATCTTTGTTAACTCCGGTAAATCCGCCTATCATCGCATGCGTCCCTATACGGCAAAATTGATGAAAAACAACATTCCCGGAAATAAAAGCTCCATCATCCACCTGAACATACCCCGCCAACAATGCTCCATTAGCGATTATCACATTATTTCCTATGGAACAATTGTGACCTATATGCGACTGCACCATAAGAAAATTATTATCCCCTATAACGGTCGCTGACCCTTTTTTTGTTCCTCTGTGTATTGTAACCTGCTCTCTTATGACATTATCTTTCCCGATACGGGTAAATGTCTCATCTCCTTTATAAACAAGATCCTGAGGCTCGTTACCTATAACCGCGCCCATATGGATCGTAGTCCCCGTTTCTATCGTGGTTCCTTTGCAAACATACACGTTGGACATAATGTTCACATTAGGACCAATACTTACACCACCTTCAATTATCGACCCCGGCCCTATCCTGGCGGTCGGATCGATCTCGGCTTCCGTACTGACTATCGCTGTTTTATGTATATTCATCTTAACCCTTTTCTACCAAAAGCGAATCTGCCCTTGATGAACCCCGTTTGCTTTTTCAAGCGTTACTTCTCTCCAGTTTATCTACCAGATCATTTATCACATCCGCTATAGGCGCGAGATCATGATCCTTATTAACCGCGAGTCTTACAGAATAATCTCCCTCATCTATCGCTTTTATATCCTCTTCTAATCGTTCCAAAGGCGCGACAAATCTAAACGATAACACAACCGCCCACGCTAAAAGAACAAAAAACCCAATAGGCAGCCCTATCAGGAGTATAGTATTTATTGTCTGTATAACAGGCATAAGATCCCTCGCGATCAGATCAGGAAGTCCCATTTGCTCCGCCATTACTGTAAAAATGAAATAGTATAAACAGCCGCCAACGACTACAGTCGGAACTAGCATCGAAAGTATAAGTATGAAAAGATAACGTGATTGTAAGGATCTGTTTAAATATTTGATAGCTTCACCTCCGTCTCAACTTTATTCCTACCTTCTTTATTCCCTAAATACCCCATGGATACATTCTTATAATACGCGACAGCTCTTGAATCTGTACTATCAGAATCTGTCATAAACGATATTGCCATTACATCTTTTTTTAACGGCTCTTCAAAAAATCTCATATAATCGTCCGAGACATCTCTTTCTTCATGACGCCATTCTCCTGATACACCGGACTCCAAAACCACTACTTTAACATTCTTAGTATATGGACTTTTGACAACCGTATCTTTTGGTACTTCCTTCGTCCAAACATATTGTATAGCTTTTGCCTTTGGTAAAAAACGCGCGTAAAAAACAACATACATTTGAGCGGCAAAATCAAAACTTTCTTTGTTTTTTAGATCTTCTTTAGATCCACCCTCCGGAAACTCTTCGATCTTCCAATCCCAGCTAATAAAGGGCCTGCGTTCACACTTTAAACTCTGCCGGTAAAAAAGAGCCGAAGCGGAATTCTCACTCACAGCCTTTACACATTTGATACTGTCCTGATCTGATAAACTATATTCTGTTTCATGCCTGGAAAGTTTTTTTTCATCCCACTGATCCAACTCATCCACAGAATTAAAAGCAAACGTTTTTATCTCATCATACTCAGCAACACTGACCAGTCTCTCAACTATTAAGAACCTGTATATCAAAAACGCGATAATACCAACAACAGCTATAAGGAAAACAACTTTAAAATATTTCCTGAACTGCTTCACTTAAATACCTTTTTTATATTTTTATTTTTTCCGCTAGACTCCCAACTATAGGCATTTCCCATTTATTCCCCACTAAAACCTGTACAATGCCAATAATGGATAACAACCCACAGACGATCACCCCCAGCACATTAATAAGTCCGCCAAATAAAGGCAATACACTCACAACCGCTATAGCGATCTCGATAATAAACAACATAAGGCCTTGACGAGCATGAAATTTTGTAAATTCATCCTTATCTTTTGATAATACCGGAATAAGACAAAATACCCAAACATACGAGAGCGCCGCGAACAAATTTTTCTTTCCGTCTTCCATTTTCCCCCCTTTTACTGATCCCATTACCATACTTTCAAAAAAAACAATCGGATCGAGATTTAATGATGCATATGTGTAACAAGTATATTCTATTATTATTAAAAGAAATGTCAATGTCTAGTTCTATAGTTAGTAATAACAGTATCAAACGGATCAAACACTCTCAATTTTATCATAGTAGGAAACCGAGAACGCAACGTCCGAGGAAATGTAAAAATCTCCTAACCCTATCCGTGCCCCCAATTTTAGAGGCTAATCCTCCAACCTTCCGACTTTCCCCCCTTAATCCTTTCCTATGACTCTTCCTGACTCTCTAACTCCCTGACTCTTTGCCCCTCTGACTCTTTGACTCTTTACTCTTAGCCCCTAGCCTCTAGCCTTTGAACCTTCGGAGAACACAACATCCCAGTTGTCCCCGCACAAAAAAAACCGGCTCGCCAAAGCGAGCCGGTTTTTTTATCTTCAAGATCAAATGACCTTAGAAGTTAAGTGTTACAGTACCAACAACATCAGTTGCCGTGTCATCCTGACCTGAACCAAAATAAGCACCCGGGAAAAACATACCGGTCAAAAGACCAAACTGTACATCTTCTGTATAATCCCAAGTCAAGTTAAGATCAACTTCGCTACCGATTGATTTTTCAGTATTCTGATTAACAGCAGTAGTTACAGTCGCCCATGGTTCAGCCAACCAAAAATGCGCGTAAGCTAATTCAGCTGTTAAGCTATCTGTAGGCTCAACAACACCTTTTATGATGATCTGATGCTGATTAGTAAACGACGGAGCCGCCGCTTCATCAGTCCCATAATATACATTCTGCCACTCTCTGATAGCTGTATCAGTTTTACCTCTAAACATCGGATCCCAGCCCTGGTACTCACCAGCGGCATCAGCGGTTACATTACCCATATTTTCTTCACCTGAGTAGAAAATATATTCCGCGGAAAGAACCGGTTTCCAAGCAAAATTATCCTGGAAATAACGGCATTCTGCTATTGCGTCTATCGCGAAAGCGCTTCTTGTTCTTTCCTCAACCTGACTTTGCGCGCCAAGATAATGTCCACCCTGGTATGCACCTTCTAAAGCAACTGTCCAATCTTCAAGCGGATCAAAACTGCCGCGAAGACCGAATGTGTGAACATCATTGTCACAGTTACCATTGATAGAACTGATCAAACCCATGCCAGCCGCACCAAGAGTACCGGTAAATCTATCCTGTTTGAAAAACCAGTAACCTTCCATTTCCGCGTTATAGTCATCAAACACATAACCGACGTTTACACCGAAAAGATTAATATCATCGTCAGCTCTTCTGTAATTCTCGTCAGCCTTCGCAAAGATAGCGTCAATTGTCCACGGATCATAATCCAATGTCGCCCTGATCGCGTCAAAAGAAGTTATCGCTGTATATTCAGGAGCATACAATGCGGCCTGTGGATTCTGCATGTTGGTTCCAATAATGAAACCTTTACCAAACCAGATATCCTGACGACCTATTTTCAATGTAAGCGGTGAATACAGAAACTCTTTGAGTTCAATGTAAGCAAGGTCAAGAAGAATATCAAACGATGCGCCTGTACCGGGAGCAATCGCTGCCGCCGTAAACTGATCTGTAAACGGATTTGCAACTATACCAGTTTCGTCTCCAGCGCTCGCGTTGTCACCGGCACCCCATACTCTCTGGTTAACAAGGCGAACTGTACCAGCGACGTTGTCCGTAAGATCCGCGTCGATCTGTATTTCCGTTGTACTCATCAAAGATGTAGCCATATTTGTTGACTGGCTGCCCGTATTCGCCGCAGAAGCATCATCAGCGTTAAGATCATAATTATTTCGCGCAAGACCACGTACCGTGATATCTCCGCTTACTTTCACACTCTGTGTTTCAGCATATGCGATCGCGCTTACCGCGAAAACCAATGCCATAACACACATAACTTTAAACAATTTCATTCGTTACCTCCTTCAAAGGTAAATAATTAGCACATTTCGTTATATTTAAGAACGGTGTCCTTCCCGCTCTTGTTTGTCTATATAAGTAGCGCCATTTGGTTGACAGACCCGGCATATTTTTTCAAATAGTCTATTTCCTCCCCCCTTTCTTTGCCAGAATCGGTACTGCCTCGGCGGTACAAGCGTTACACGTATAAAGAACACATACCACACCCCGACACCAAACTCCCCATGCGGAAAGTATAGGCATCAGATCAAATTCGCTTGAAGTATAGCATGAAACCCAAAGATGTCAAGCTTATCTCAACCGCAAAAACGCTTGTTAAGAGAATTAAAGTTTGACGTTTTTCACAACCTCTTCGGCATTAGCTAGTATCTTTCCTTTTTCTTCTTCAGAGTCAGTTATCCCGTCTAGAAATTCCCGTTGCCTTTCTAATGTCAACAAATCTTCCGGCATATGTGTATCCGTATTGAGAACCATTTTGCATCCTGCTTCCGTACCTATATTAAAAACATGACCATTTGTTTCAGAATGCCCTCTTCTAGTAGTAATTTCAAGACAAACGCCTTTTTCAGCGGCTAACCTGGCATCTTCTAACGAAATATACCCCGGATGCGCGAGAATATCCACTCCTGCCATTATGGCGGCCTTATTTGTGCCGGTAATCACAGGCTCTACCGGTGACTCTCCATGAGCAACCAACAATTTTGCTCCTTTTTCCCGGGCATATTTTGCCAACTCCGAAAAAACTTCAATCGGCACATACGTGATCTCAGCCCCCGGAATAACTTCTATATCCCAATATTTATTAAGCACTTTCGCTACTTTGACAATACTTCCCAGTACCATATCAATATTGGAATGATCAACATGATCTGTTATCGCGATCGCTTTATACCCCGCGACATAAGCGCGCCGCACAAGTTCACTCGGTACCAATACTCCATCACTAAGAAGACTATGCGTATGTAGATCTATCATCATTCCTCCGTCCACGTTAACAACGTTAATAATATTTCCGTCCGGTTAACTCGCGATCAATCCTTCGACCCTCCGTAAGTATATTTTCCAGAATTCCCTGCCTCTCCGACTCTCAACCTCTCTAACTTTTTGACTCTCTGCCTCTCTGCTTCTCTAACCTTCAGCATCTCTAACTCTTGACCACCCTGACTCTTTGCCCCCTTGACTTTCTGCCCCTTTGACTCTCTAACTCTTTGCCTCTCTGACTCTTTGACCCTTTGTGCCTCTCTAACTTTCGGCCCTTAATCCTTTAGCCCCTAGCCTCTAGCCCTTAGCCTCTACCCCTTTGCCCTCTAATCCGAATATCCTCAAGCCATTTATTCAATCCTATAGAAAATCTGGATAATTTCAGTTCTTCCTCCAGCTTATATGAACTCAACTTCTTCATCGAAAACGTTTCTCTATTTTGAATATCTTCGTGAGTAAATTTTTCAATAGGGATTACCGCAAGTCGTGTAGTTGAACACCCATCCCAGTTCATATTTACCGGAAACTTTTTATTGTCCAAAGCTTTGTCCCAAGTTCCATCGACAAGAACCCAGCCGCTACTAATGTTGATCTCACAGGCAAGATGATATACTATAGGTAAATCCTTAGACAGTTCTTTTAGCTCTTCAGTGTAGTCAAGATCCTGGTCTTGCCATTTAAACGCATACGTACAATATCTTACCGGAATATCCAAAGCGGAAAACATCATCCCCAAAAAATAATGCTTAGAAATACAAAACCCTCTATTGTTTTTGAGCATCAACTTCGGGCCATCTGCCAACTTAAACTGCTCCAGAACGATCGCGAAAGGAATATCCCGTATTTTCTCGAATATTCTTACGCGACTTTCTTCCGGGGTTAACCCTGTCGTCCACTCTCGCAATTTAAACTCAACAATGTTCTTCATAAGTATCTACAGCGTTTACAACTCCCTGTTTCCACGCCTCTCGAACTCTCTGCCACCCTGACTCTTTGACTCTTTATACCTCTCTAACTTTCGGCCCTTTAATCCTTTAGCCCCTAGCCTTTAGCCCTTAGCCTCTATCTCTCTGACTCTTTGCCACCCTGATTCTCTGACTCTTTGACTCTTTGTGACTCTTTGACTCCCTGCTTCTATACCTCTCTAACTCTCGGCCCTTAATCCTCTAGCCCCTAGCCTTTAGCCCTTAGCCTCTACCCCTTTGCCTATTCACCCTGTTCTTTCCACAAAAAAACTTTATCTTTCTTACGCGCTTCAAACGGCACCTTAACACCTACCTTATCACCTTTACGCGCGATATCAACCGAATTATGCTCCATCTGCATTTCAGTAATATTCGCGAAATTCGCCGGGGTCTTTTTGCCCGTCACAAGTATCTTCTGACCTTTTTCCAATGCTCCGCTTTTTATTGATATCTCGGCAACACCGATCTTTTTATAAAATTTTATCACTTCTCCGATATATGTTTTTTCATACTCTCTCTGATTGCGGCCCACTTCACCATCCGGACGATTAAAATAAAAACCGGACGTAAACCCTCTATTAAAAACTTTTTTCAAATCATTTTTAAGTCTTTTTTTCAAGTCTTCATCTAAATTCCCTTCAAAAAACGCGTCCATCGCGGTTTTATAGGATGCCGTCACTACCTTCACATACTCCGGAGGCCTCATCCTTCCCTCGATCTTTACCGCATCTACCCCGGCGGTTATAAATTCCTCAATGAAATCTATCGCGCAGAGATCTTTAGCACTCAAGATATAATCTTCCCCAAGAACATAAGAACATTCCCCGTCTTTATCCACAATATCAAATTCACGCCGGCAAGGCTGAATACATTCGCCCCTGTTCGCGGATTTCTTGAATGTGTCCTGGGACAAAAGACATCGCCCCGATATACTTAAACACATAGCCCCGTGAACAAAAGTTTCAATTCCGCAATTTATTTTCTCTTCTTTCGCGCGTTCCTTTATATTTGTAATATCCTCCAATGAACATTCTCTCGCCAGTACGGCTCTCTTTGCCCCCAACGAATTGTAAAACTTTAATGCCTCGAAGTTCGAAACACTCGCCTGTGTAGAAATATGAATGTTTAATCCCCGTTCTTTAGCTAAGCTCAATACCGCCATATCCCATAAAACGATCGCGTCAATTTCCGCGGCCGCGGCCGAGTCTAATATTCTTTTGACCATATCCAACTCGTTATTGTAAACTATCACGTTTAAAGCAAGATATCCTTTAAGTCCTTTTTCGCGCAAAAGATCCGTAATCTTTTTAAGCTCAAGAATATCAAAATTACCGGCACTGCGACGCATATTGAAACCTTTCACGCCGAAATAAACCGCGTCGGCACCGGACGCGACAGCACTCTGCAATGAATTCCAGTCGCCTGAAGGCGCTACTAGTTCTGGTCTTTGATTGATCATCTTTCGGGATGGTTCGGTTTAACAGGTTTTGCTTCATGCGCGATAAAAGTTTTCTGTCCGAAAACTTCGTCATTCGCGAATATGCGAAATTCGTATTTCCCCGGATGAGTAAATCTGATACCTACCAGATTAAAAACAAGATCGTGGGTCTCAAGAGGATTGTTCACATTAACCTCCTTGGGTATCTCGCTTTTTCCTACAGAGGTATTATTTTCCAGATCCGTCAGTTCAAGCCTGAATTTGTACCGTCCATTCGCGTCGGTAAATTTTATATATACCGATAAAAAATGATGTACACATGGAAACTTAAACGCGTTTATGTTACCAAAAATACCTATAAGGCTTTTTTTATTAGTACCCGCTTCAGTAATAACCTTATCACAAACAAGCATCGCGTTAACTATAGGTTTAGATCCTTTTTTCATTTCTTTCTCCGTTTGTATCAAAACGTATTTTTTCGTTTTAACAGTTTTATTAAGAACAGCTTCGACAGGTCCGCAACAAGAACTTTTAATTTTTCTTGATACAACCCGGAATTTTTTTCTCCGACAGTTAAAAAAAACTACACCCCGAAAACAATGGTTTTTATCGCGTCGCGCTACGTTTTTTTAAACCACCATACCCGGATCAGATCCAATGATCAAGATCTGTACCCTTTTTAAAACCGCCGGAGAAAAACTTATTGACCTTTTACACCCATTATCAATTAAACCGCGGCTTCACTTTTTACTGTTTCCGCGGATTTTTTTTCTTCCAGAAGTTTTGTTTTTTCAGCGACTAATTTTTTATTAACTTTTGATATTTTCTGATTTTCTTTTTTCAACACAACTTTTTCCGCTGAAAGCTTCTTTATTTCACCCTTCAGCTTCTTTACTGTACTATTAAGCGTTACATTGTCTGTCTGCACCTTTTTAACTTGTTCATTAAATCCGATCATCTCTTCCTGAACCTTAGCGTATTTTTCTTCTAAAAGTTCATGCTCATCTTTAGGAATACCACATCCTGAGACCATTAACCCCGCCAAAGCCAGGACAACGACAACCTGCCCAACATATTTGATCTTTTCCATTTTACCTCCCCTTTGTTCTCTTTCCAAAAATTTCAACGATCAGTTTTTTGCTCCGCTCTTTTCTCTAAAAGATCCGTTACAAGCCGAACCTTACTTATATATTTATGAGGATCCGGTTTCATATACCATTTATAAAGCAGTTTCGCGGCAGGCTTATCATATGGCGTATATCCCCTATGAAATTTTCCACTGATAAGCACATTGGTTCTCCACGCCCACCAATACATACCATAGAACCATTCCTTGTCCCAAAACGTTTCAAGCACAGCCTTGTAACAATTGTATTGTTGTTTTATATCAACTTTACCTCCCGAAATAAAATTCCAGGGTTCTTTTGCCGCCCCCTCGATACTTTTATATCCTACTTCGGAAAAAACTACAGGCTTACCATGGATTTTTTGCCAGGCTTCTATCTCTACGGCCCACTTTTCACAATTTTTCTTTATCTCTCCATAAGAGGGTTTATCATCATCCGCCAAAGGAAAATAGGCGGAAATTCCCGCATAATCAAGATATTCCCAAAACCTTACTTCTTTATATTCTTCGAACCAATTCGCGGTATATATAAGTCGTCCTGAGAAAACCTTTCGAACATCCTTTATGAGTTCTACCCATTTATCAGGTCTCTTAGATGTCGTAAAATAAAGTTCAGTACCGACATTAAAAATATCCATATCGTTCTTCTCTGCCACTTCCGCGTATTTCAAAATAAAATTCCTATAACTGGCAAACCACGCGTCCCATTCTTCGTTCGTGTGAAATGATATATCACTACGCCACACACCTCCCTCTTTGTTTAAAAGATCAACCAGAGGCGTAAACATTATATGCAAACCCAATCTTCTGGCTCTTTTAAACATAAACTCCAATGCCTCTTCGTTTGGAGTTTTATCAGGATGAGGAATGATCTCAGTAGAATCAACGCCCTCCTGATACCACGTAGTTACTATATTTACCCAGGAAGCATTAGTTTCTTTCTCCATCCGGGGGAAAGACATTTGCGATTCAATCTTTTTATATCCCATCGGCTGCCATGAAACATAAGTCATACCTTTCTGCCATACCGGATATGGATCAAGTTCCCCTGTCTTGATATAATCTACTATCCCGACAGACATTAATTGTTTTGATGACTTTTTTGCCCACTCGTTCCATTTTAAATATTCGGATTCATCAACATTCCCATAATTGTATTCAACACCTCCGTCCGATACAACATTTAAAGTTTTTCCTTCACGCGTAATAAACGGCTCGTTAGCATACATACCCTCACTCTTC
>JAGLIU010000320.1 GCA_023142805.1 Candidatus Omnitrophota bacterium
ACTGCCATTCTAAACTCCTTTACTTCTCTTGTATCCTGAATTTTGCACGAGTCGGAGGCTTTCATATGCAATATAGCTTCAACAAAATACTGGATATGTCATTTGATGATGCTTTGAAGAGGGTTGTTGATGAACTAAAGAAAGAGGGCTTTGGTGTTCTCACTGATATCGACGTTCAGAAGACTTTGAAGAAAAAACTTGATGTCGATTTTAGGAAATACAGAATATTGGGGGCATGCAATCCTTCATTCGCATACAAAGCCCTTCAAGCAGAGAGCAGGATAGGAACGATGTTACCCTGTAATGTTATAGTCCAAGAGACAGAACGGGGGGAAGTAGAGGTCTCCGCGATAGATCCAATTTCTTCAATGCAGGCTATTGAGAACCCGGAATTACAGGATATCGCTAATCAGGTCCAAGCCAAGCTAAAAAAAGTTGTAGAGAGTCTATAAGATAACGTCAGAAAAAGTATCGCCATCTAACAAGGCGATGGATACTGACACCCGACTCCTTGCGGTGCCGGTGAGCTTTGACGTTACCGATATCTATTAATGACAGGTTTTTGAAGCTTTATTATATTTGTGATATCATCTTTTCAATAAGGGTAAATCCATTTCACAGGGTTTGCCCTTTTCATAAAACTATAAGCAAATCTAATATCCCCCATTTCATCCTTCCCAATATGGGCATTTTATGTCCGTATTTTTGCCACTATACGTTTCCGACAAAACAGTTCTCTGCGGTCAAGTTCAAGAACAAAAAAGAAGAAGTGATGATTTAGAAACTTTGGGAACAAGCTTGAAATAAAGTTTCTATTTATACTATAAAATAAGGTGGCGTCAAATTGGAGAACGTATAATGAAAAAACCAATTCAGAAATTTCGGGGAATTTATATCTCTTTTGCTGGGATATGTGTATTTGGTATATTATTAATCATTTTATCAACCATAACTAATCTACCTAATAATTTACATGCCGCGTCGCCTGAGGTGCCGAATCAAAGAACGCTCAGCGAATACTACTCACGGAGACAATATCCCGGAGCACCGCCTGAAAATCCGCATCCTGATTCGGTACACGGAAAAAAGCTTGAGTGTCTTATGTGTCATGCCGATGGCGGCTGGACAGAGATGTTAAAAAAAATAACTCCGGTAACGCCTCATCCCGAACAGATCAGTTGCATGCAGTGTCACGTCAACCCTGTAACAAAAGCTCTTTTCCGGGAAACCGACTGGCGAAGTGTCCCTCCCCCTGGTTTAGGTCGGTCTTACCTCCCAGGTTCCCCTCCCCCCATTCCCCATGATCTACAGATGAGAAACAACTGCATTCCTTGCCATGAAGGGCCGGGTACAATAACAGCCATTCGTGTGCAACACCAGTTTTGGGGTATGTGCAGACAATGCCATGTGCCGGACCATTCAGTACAACCTTTTAGGAGATAACACATTCCAGATGAAATGAAGGTTCAATTTTATGATATATTTCGATTATGTCAAAAAAATAGGCAGTTGATAGTGTGACGTAGTTGCTGATATCTAAGTTTTTGAAATTTACAATGTGGCAATATACGATTTTTCCATATATTTTTGATTTTGACCTTACCCGACATCTATATCATTATTAACGCAGTTCGAGTCGGGGTTTTAAAAGACGCTCGGGCACGTTAGTGTCGCGCATAAATTTAACCAGGTATTGATGAAGTTCTTTG
>JAGLIU010000321.1 GCA_023142805.1 Candidatus Omnitrophota bacterium
AACGCGCGTTAAAAGCCGCGCTTAACGCGGAAAAGATCATACAAAATAGCTCTCTTGTGATCGCTGTCAATACGGGTGACATTTATCTGGGGACTATCGGACATCCCGATTATTCTTCAAAGGATATATACGGGGATGCTGTTAACAGGACATTCCTCATGAACGAGGCGGTATCCGAAGGGATAAAAAGAGGTATAGCGTTAAGTGAGAGCGCGAAGAGCGAGATAAAAGGAGAATATAATTTTAAAAAGCACGATGAACTGACCATAGGACGTCTCAATGAGAAGATGGACGTATATGAGGTGTCAGGAAATTGGGCTTAAATAAGAGGAGGAGAGAATGAGGACTTACGCGTACGGATTTCCAAGGATAGGCAATAAAAGAGAGTTTAAGACAAATATCGAGGCTTACTGGAAGGATAAGATAAGCGAAAAGGAACTTGTTGGTTCAATGAGCGATCTTGAAAAGCAAAGACTTGATGAGTACAAAAAGCACGTTGATGTATTCCCGATGGGTGAGTTTTCCTATTATGACAATATTCTTGATACGGCGTTGGTGTTCGGGGTATACAAGGCGGAAAATATGGATAATTATTTTTCTTATGGTCGTGGTAAAAAAGCTTTGGAGATGAAAAAATATTTCAATACCAATTATCATTATCTGGTCCCGGTGATCAAGAAAGGACAGAAGTTCAGGTTGGCGTGGAATAAGTTTTTAGCGTATTATGATAATTTTGACGGAAAAGATAAACCCGTAGGCATTATCGGACCGTATACTTTCCTTAAACTTTCCAGAGTAGAGGGGAATTTTCGGCAAACTTTTGGAGATCTTTGTAAAGTATACGAAAAACTTTTTTTAAAACTCAAAAGTAAAGGGATAAAGACTATTCATCTTGAGGATCCGGCGTTTTGTCTGGACGTGCCGGAAAAGGATGTGAAGGACATCGTAAAGAATTACAAGGCAATGATACCCGAAGAGATGGCGGTCAACCTTGTTACCTATTACGATAGTGTTGATTTTCTTGAGGATGTTTACAAAATACCTTTCGCGGCTATCGGTCTTGATTTTGTGGCAGGAGAAGAAAACATTTCAAATCTTAAAAAATGCGGGTTTCCCGCGGAGAAAAAACTCATCTGCGGAGTTGTTGACGGGCGGGATGTCAGGAGGTCTGATATTAAGGCTAAGGTTGATCTTATCGGTAGGATAAAAAAAGCCGGAGGGATCAAATCTGAGAATATTCTTATCTCTAACAGCGCGCCGTTATTTCATCTGCCCATTTCAATAGAGTTTGAGAAAGATATCAAGCCTGCATACAGGAATATCTTCAGTTTTGCGAGAGAAAGATTGTATGAGCTTAACCTCATTAAAAAAACGTTTTCCGGTAAAACTAAAGAAGCGGGAATTTGGAGTAAAGCTGTTGTTGGAAAAGGAACCAGAAAAACTAACAGGATATTTGATACACATTCTTTACCGGAACGATCGTATCAAAACAGAAGAAAGA
>JAGLIU010000322.1 GCA_023142805.1 Candidatus Omnitrophota bacterium
TGCATTTTTCTTCTTTTTTTCAAGCCATCTGGCCAGATCCCCCTCAAACCTCTTCATATAAAGCTGTTCCTTAAGATATTCGCTAACCTCGTCATAGGAAAGTTGCTTTTCTTTCTGAATATCTTCTACTTTAAAAACATGGTAACCGATAGAAGTCTCGACTATATCCGATACTTCCCCTTTGGTCAGGCTAAAGATAACTTCATCTATCTCACCCATAGTCTGTCCCGGGGATATGTACCCCATATCTCCGCCTGTCTTCGCGTATGGTCCCTCTGAATACAAAGAAGCTACTTCAGAGAAATCCTTACCGCCTTTAACTTCATTGTGAAGTTCTTCAATCGATTTTTTCATAACACTACGATTCAAAACTCCCGCGACATAATCCTCGTCCATGCCTTCCGCTACGCCTGACTTCGCGTTTGCCGTCTTAATTCTCGGATCGGCACCCAGCCCCTTACGAACCATTATGCCTCTTACTTTTACTTTAACCGGCGATATGAATTGTTCTTTATTATTTTCATAAAGATCCTTTATTTCCGCCGGAGGCACCACGATCTTCGACGAGATCTCTCTTTCTATAAGTTTTTGAGCCAACATTTGATCTCTCATATCTTTCTTCAGTTCCGTTAAATTAGTACCTTTTGCGTCAAGATTCTGAAGAAAAGCGTCCTCACTGTCATAATACGTTTTGATCTTATTAACTCTCTCATCCAGCTCCGCTTCATTGATCGTTAGATTAGCCTTTTTAGCCAGGCTTACAGCAAGCTTGGAATTAACCAATTGCTCCATAAGCGTCTTTTTTGCCGTATCAAGACGTGTGGTCAACTCTGAACCTGAGAATTTAGATACAAAAGCCGCCTTGATCGACGCAAAAGCCCTATCAAATTCTCCCTGAGTTATCACTTCATCATTAACAACAACGATCACCTTGTCCGCGACTGCCGCGTAAGCGCTAATTCCCGCAAACAGAAAAGCACTTAAAACAAAACAAGACATCACTAAACTCATCTTTTTTCCGTGGGTCATTATCTCCTCCTTATTTTTTTATTCTGAGCTTGTCGGAACTACTTCCGACAACGCGTCCTCGTTTATGTTTATAATGGTCCTCTCTCTTAGACTTTCAAGAAGATCATTAAATATTTCCCGTCTTTTTACAGTTCGAACTTGCTGTTTAATAGTTCCTTCAACCTCTTCAATCGGCTTCAACTCGGGTAAACGTCTCTCTGTAAGCTTGATAACATGATACCCCAGTTTAGTCTTTACAACACCGCTAACCTCCCCCGGTCCTAACTTGTCACAGGCTCTTTCAATTTCCGACATTAATTGCCCCTTCGGGAAATACCCGATGTCCCCCCCTTTGTGGGCCGTTGGATCAATTGACCTTTCTTTAGCGAGAGTCTCAAACTCGACCCCGTTTTTTATTTCTATGAGTACCGCTTCCGCGTCTTCTTTCGTATTGACCAAAATATGTGACACTCTTAAGAACTCCGTAGTAGCATACTCGCTTTGATGCTTATTATAATGGTTCCTTATATCGGCTTCATCAACTTCGATAACATCATCTATTTCATCTTTAAGAAACCTCGCCACAATGATCTTCTTGGTCGCTTCCTTTATGACCCTTTTTATATTCCTGCTCTTATGTACTCCCCTACGCAAAGCTTCCTGATAAAGCAAGGTATCCCCTATGATCTCTTGGAGATATTCATTTTTTCGTTTTTTAATAATATCCTGATATTGCACAGGAAGAGTCGATATACGCTCGTAAAAATCCGCGAGACTTATCCTTTCTTTTCCGATCGAGGCCAGGGTAACATTTTTAGGGTCTTCTTTACCGCAACCTGATGACACTACAGCCAAAAATACAAATATTGACATCATCCTCAAGTTAATCCATTTGTTCGCGAAACTCTGCATCGGCGTCCCTTCCCCTCCTCAACAATACTAAGCAAGATAACTACCTCTATATTACCAGATAAAAATTACATCATCAAGTTTTTTGGCAATTTTTCTGTGATCTTATTTCCGTATTTAACAATCGGCAATACAGATCAAACCCTACCTGATCAATAAATCCGCTCTGCTTTACCCCCAGAATGTTTCCGGCCCCGCGCATCTCAAGATCACGCATAGCTATTTTAAAACCGGATCCAAGTTTCTGATATCGTTTTATCGCGTTGAGCCTCTTTTCAACTTCGTGTGTTAAGGTGTGAAAATCCCGTACGATCAAATACGCGTACGCCTTGCGATCAAATCTCCCTATCCTTCCTCTAAGCTGATAAAGATCCGCCAACCCAAATTTATCGGCAGAATCTATGATCATCGTATTCGCGTTAGGAATATCTATCCCTGACCCTATAATCGTTGTGCAAACCAAAACATCAATTTCTCCTTTTATAAATTTGAGCATTGTTCCTTCAAGTATTTTCGGACTCATTTGACCGTGCCCCACCATCAGTTTAGCCCCGGGAACGATACGACTTAACTCTAACGCGACATGATCGATCGTTTCAACTCGATTATGCACATAATAAACTTGCCCTTTACGGGATAATTCTTTTTCTATAGCGCCTCTTACCCATTTTTTATCATGTTCTACAACCTCTGTATGCACCGGCAACCGCGCTACGGGAGGGGTCTCTATTTTGGATATATCTTTCCCCCCCATAAGAGCCAGATACAATGTCCTCGGAATCGGCGTCGCTGTAAGCGTAAGAATGTCGACGTTCACTCTCGCACGTTTCATCTTTTCTTTATGTTTTACGCCAAAACGCTGTTCTTCATCAAT
>JAGLIU010000323.1 GCA_023142805.1 Candidatus Omnitrophota bacterium
GAGTATATTATGATTTTATTACTATTAATTAAAAAATAGATTAAAAAAATGATAAATAACAAATTTATAGACGGACAACTGGATGAATGTGATCTTACCTTGAAAGATATGCACAATATAGCGGATAGTTTCGTGCGGGTGCTTATGGGAGTTTTTCATACACGATTGGATTATCCTGAAGACAAAAATACAGGTGAAAAAGTGAATGAGGTATCTTTGAATGACGATAGAAATCAACAGCGAAAACAAAAACCAAAAAAAAAGAATTGAACTAACTAAGATCAACAAGATCGCGCGCGCGGTTTTGGGTATGATGGGCAAAAAAAATTCGGAAATAAACATAGTTTTTTTTACAAGTCAAAAAATTCGGGTGTATAATCGTAAGTATTTCGGTATAGATCTGGCGACCGATGTTATAGCCTTTCCTGCCGGAAAGGCTATAACATCGGGCCATGGGTTTTCGCCATCGGTTGAAGATGGCAGGGGACAGGAGTTTCTTGGAGATATCGCGATCTCAACAGACAGAGCTAAATATAACGCCGGGATATATGGGACGTCTTTTCAGGAAGAAACGGCGCTATATGTGATCCATGGGATATTGCATCTTCTCGGATATGAGGATACGACAGAAAAAAAACGTAAAATAATGCGGGGAAAAGAAAATGAGTGCTTACAAGAAATCAGAAGATTATTATAACAAGAGTTTTGTGAGAAGTGTAAACGCGGCTCTGGAAGGGGTTGTCCATACTCTTCAAAAAGAGCGCAGTATGCGTCTTCATTTTTTTATAGGATTTTTCGCGTTGTTAGCGGGTATATATTTTAATCTTACGGGTGTAGAATTTATGATTTTATGTTTCGCGGTAACATTCGTTCTTGTCGCGGAAATGTTCAATACCGCCATTGAGGCAACTATAGATCTTGTCAGCGACGAGTTTCATCCGTTAGCGAAAATAGCGAAAGATGTTGGGGCGGGAGCGGTGTTTGTAAGCGCGATCAACGCGGCGTTAACCGGATATATTCTTTTGTTTCGACCGATAATAACAATTATCGGGAGTCCTTTCTCTTTAATAAAGCAATCATCATGGCATATAACTTTGATAGTTATACTCGGTGTGATAGGGATGGTATTACTTATTAAAGTGATAAGAAGGGAAAAGAACCTTTTAAGGGGGGGGATGCCCAGCGGACATTCCGCGGTCGCTTTTGCCGTATGGGCTGTGGTTACACTTGTCACCGGAGAAGCGCTGGTTGGAGTGCTGGTATTTTTATTAGCGGTGCTTATCGCGAAAAGTCGTATGGCAGTGGGCGTGCACACATTAGGACAGGTAATAGCCGGGGGTATTTTGGGAACATTAGCGGCGCTGTTGGTGTTTCAGTTGTTGGCGTAGGCAAATTGTGAAATTTAAGTCGTAAGAGGTAAGGAGTGTGAAATGGAAAAAAAGGGACAAAGATTCTTTATAAACTTTATTAACGGTATAGTTTTGCTTTTGCCGGTAGTTGTTACTGTGGGGCTTATCAGTTTTTTGAGTGTACAAGTGAACCGGATCATTTTGAATCCTGTAATAAGGCTTTTTGAGCCCCTAGGATGGGGATCTTTGCGGATATACGTGGCTAAAACCGTTATATTTCTTATGGTAATTTTTGTCGTTGCTTTGATCGGTTGGGGCGCGAAAATATTGGTTATTAATCGCATTTTTTCGCTTGGAGAAAGAATGGTGATAAAGGTTCCGTTCATGGGAAAGATATACGCCGCGTCTAAACAGATCTTTTCCGCTGTCATAGGGCAGGGTAAAACTATATTTAAACAGGTTGTTTTAATAGAATATCCCCGCAAAGGATTATACTCTATAGGTTTTACGACCGGAACTGCGAAGGGAGAGGTAAAGGAAGCGCTTGACGCTAACGGTATTAATGTTTTTATTCCGACAACTCCGAATCCTACAAGCGGGATGCTTATTATCATGCCGAGGGACAATATTAAATTTTTAAAAATGAGTGTGGAAGAAGGTATGAAAATGGTTGTTTCCGGAGGATCCGTATCTCCATCCGTTAAAGAGACGAGAGGTTATAGTCGATAGTTCATAGTCCGCGGACAAAAGAAAAGAGACGGTAGTTTATAGTTGGTAGACGATAGATAACAGACAAGGGCCATAGACAATAAACCAATGAGTGCGCAAAAAATAGAGGGAATAATACTTAGGAAATATTATCTCAGAGAAACAAGTTATATTCTTGTAGTGTATACGAAAGAACTGGGAAAGATAAAAGGTGTTATCAAGGGGGTAAGAAATCCATATCCTCAATTTGCCGGGAATTTCGGGATTTTTACCCAATGTGAGATGCTCTTTTACAAAAAACAAAAGCGTTCAATGGATCTTATCTCGCGATGTGAAACTTTAAATCCATTTTCAGATATAAGAAAAGAGATTGAAAGGTTGACATACGCGAATTATTTTATAGAATTAGTAGATATAGTTACGAGTGAATATGATCCTAATGAAGGGCTCTATGATGTGCTGTTGAATTGTTTGGTCATGTTGAGTACAAGTTCCAGCGCAAAACGCATAGGGCGTATTTTTGAATTAAAGCTTCTTGATGCTATAGGTTTAAGTCCCGGTTTGATCCAGTGCGTAGAGTGCGGTTCAAGTCCTGAAAAAAGCATTAGGTTTAATGTTAAGAGTGGTGGTATACTGTGCTCTAATTGTGGTAGGAGTGGGATAAATATCTCTCCGGGTACGGCCAATTTTATGCGCAAGATACAGACTAGTGATCTGGAGAAAACTTTCAGGATAAAGGTAAGTAAAAAAGTCGGGGAAGAAACAGAAAAGGTTCTGCAAAGTTTTATAGCATACCATGTAAACAGGCCCGTTAAGTCGATGAAATTTCTTGAGAAACTGGACAAAGAAGGAATTATTTGAAAAACAGTTTATAGCGGCTTTAGCGTTAGTTCTGAACGAAAAATTTAGAGGGTTGCTAGAAACCGCGAACAACGTCAGCCGTAGGCTGATCCGCCTTTGGCGGAAACTATAAACTGGTGACTAAGTTGTTGTCCCGAGTGAGATTTTTGATCCGAGTCGAGAGATCAGGAAAAAAAGGAAAAAACAATGGCGGAGAATAAAACAATAAGCGTGGAATTGAAAGATATAGCCAATCTTTGTAAAAGACGAGGGTTCATATTTCAAGATAGTGAGATATATGGTGGGATAGGAAGCGTTTGGGATTATGGTCCTTTGGGGGTAGAACTTAAGAAAAGTGTTAAAGACCAGTGGTGGAAAAGTATGGTGTATGATCGTAGTGATGTAGAAGGTTTGGATGCCGCCATACTTATGAATCCTGAAGTTTGGAAGGCTTCCGGACATGCCGGGTCTTTTGCTGATATGATGGTTGATTGTAAGGACTGTAAAAAAAGATTCAGAATAGATCATCTAAAAGGCGACGGTTGTCCTGAATGTAAAGGGGAACTAACAGAACCTAAAAGTTTCAATCTCATGTTTAAAACACAAGTGGGATCGGTGGAAGGTACGGCGCAAGATGTATATCTAAGACCGGAAACCGCGCAAGGTATATTCGTGAATTTTGAGAACATACTTAACTCCAGCCGGAAGAAACTTCCTTTTGGTGTCGCTCAGATAGGAAAGTCCTTTCGCAATGAGATCACTACGGGTAATTTTACTTTTAGAAGCCGCGAATTCGAGCAGATGGAACTGGAGTTTTTTGTTAAACCGGGTGAAGATGAAAAGTGGTATGATTACTGGGTGAACGCGAGAAAAGAATGGTATCATTCGCTGGGGATACGACGAGAAAATTTAAGATTGAGAGAACACGCGAAAGATGAACTGGCACATTATGCCAAGAG
>JAGLIU010000324.1 GCA_023142805.1 Candidatus Omnitrophota bacterium
ATCCCTTTCACAGACGAACACCCGCGGTGGATCCCCTCAACTAATTGGATCGAACTTTCGTCGGCAAAAAGAAACTTGCAGGCTGAATCATTAACAATGTTTTCAATCTCTTTGAAAATAGAATCGGAGTTAATCGGTACACAAATACCTCCGGCAGAAACCACAGCAAAAAAGACGATGGGCCACTCCGGCCTGTTTTTCATAACCAGGGCAACCCTGTCCCCCTTTTTCAGGCCTTCTTTTACTAAAAAAACGCTGAGTGCATCTACTTTACTGCCTAGCTCACTATAGGATATACCCTTCCAAATACCGGCATGCTTGATATGTATCGCTGTTTTTTCAGAATTTTTCCGGATGGAGCTTTCAAAACTTTCCTTTAAGTTATGCATTATTGTGTCCTTTCTTTTTTCATCTTCAAAAGAAACCATATAGCGACCATAATAAACATAATCAAGCTGAAAAATGAGAGCCGGTACCCCCGCTGACCCAGCCGGGAAAGGCACAAAAGAATAGCCCCCCAGAAAATAGGCCCCACTACCCCCGAAAGATAACTCGCTAAGCTAAAGAGGCCAAAAGCTTCCCCTAACATTTCTTCGGGAACGATATTTACAACCAGCGCCCTCAGGATCACCCATGTGCCTCCGATACTAAGACCTACCAATGCCCCTACCACCCAGATACACGCCCCACTTAAGAGCGCTCCCCCCAGGATACATATCCCCCAGAGGATAAATACCCCTATCAAGCCCCTCCGGTATCCCACGATGTCGCTCACAAATCCGGAGACTATACTGCCTATGATCGCAAAAAAAGCAGAGAACGCAGTAAGGTTAATAAGCTGCGCTTCCCCCAACCCGAAGACTTTCCCGGCATAAACAAAAATAAAAAGCATAATGGTATTTACGGCGCAAAGGCCAAAAAATGAAGCTTTCAATAGATCTTCAAACCCGTCAATTTTACGAATGCTAACAAAGGCTTCTTTCAGTCTTCGGTATGCTTGAGAAAAGGTCACTCTCTCTAAAGAGGGAGTCTCAAGAGTCCTGTCGCCTCTGGCTTCCTTTATGAAGATCATGCACGGCAAAGAAAACACCAAAAATAGGATCCCCGTAATAAGAAAAGTTGGGCGGTATCCTGCATTCAGTATCACCGGTTTGGTCAGATAAATCGCCAGAATCGCCCCCAAGTAGCCGAACATCCTCCCAACCCCGGAGACAAACCCTAATTTACCCCGGGGAGCGATATTCACCATTAGAGCATTATAAAAAATTATCGCGGCCTGACATCCAAAATTTGCAATCGCAAAAAATACTAGCGCCAGAAATACATTTATATGTAAGCTTAAACTTATGGTAAAAGCGATGGAAAGGAGTGTAAAAAATACTAAAAATACCTTGTGTTTCCGCCTTGCATCCGATATAGCCCCTAGGATGGGGGCTGAGACAGCGACCAGGATCATGGATGTTCCAAAAGCCAAGCTATAAAAAACCTCGGGAATACCTTTTTCTATACATACCCAGCGCGGAAAATACAGTGATACTATGATTAAGGCGAAAAACTGATTAGCCAAGTCGTAAAACGCCCAAGACAGCAGTGAAAGTTTGCTAATTCTATTTCCCCCACCATTTGTAATCATAACGTTTTCATTGTATACCCGATACCAATCTGGGTCAAATCTTCGGGGTCATTTATAAAAAAAAACCAGGGTTTCCCCTGAGTTTTTTTATAAATGGTGAGCCGTGTGAAACTCGAACCAGCTGGTGCTATAGGATAACAGCATCTCTGTTATTTAATCTATTTCCATCACTTAACCTGTGCCAACATAACGAGTTATCCCATATTTCTTCATCATTAGAGATATCTTCTATATTCTAAAAGTGCTATCAGTAAGGTCTCGAACTAATGAATCCCCGTCTTCCTCGTTTTCCTTACTTTCAGAATTGACGAATTCCTTACAATATGGTATACTTGCAATGGAGGTGAATATTATGACTATTACTTTAACCGCTAAAAATCAGATAACCATACCTAGTAAAATAGCAAAGACTCTTGGGTTGAAAAAGGGGGCGTTATTTACCATTAGAGTTCATAAAAATAAGATAGAATTGGTTCCGGTGGAAATACGAGAGAAGAAATTCAGACCCGAGATCTACGCCAAATTAGAGGCTCTGACCGCTAAAGAAAAGGGTAAAGAAAAAAAGATAACAAAATCTTTTATTAAAAATCTAAAATCCGGAAAATAAGATATGCCCTTATACCTTTACTATCGACCATCTTTTAACCGCAGCGTTAAACAGCTTGGATCCGGCCAGAAAAAGATTATAGGATCAATGCTTGAAGCCTTAGATGTTTACTTTTCCTCCAATTGTGATTTATCGGAAGCTCGTCAAATAACTCCAGGGTTTTTCTATAAGCAACTACGAAAACCTTATTATGAGTCCGGCATTGAAGGAAATATGCGGGTTATCTTGAAAAGAGAAGGAAATAATTGTATTGCAATTCTGACAGGTAATCACGATCAAATTGAAAAATTCTTGTCCCAAGTTTAAGTTTTTTATCCTCTTTAATTAAATAAGATCCTTCAACTTAGAAGATTCTTCGACTCCTCTGCCTCGCTAAAGCTTCGCAGAAGTCGGCAGAAAGTGATCCCGGATACCCCGGATCAAATCCGGGGTTCCGGGATGACGGGGTTTGGGAGTTTTAAAACAAGTCGCGGTTCCGGGATGACGGGGTTTGGGAGTTTTAAAACAAATTAAGAGACAAGTCAGGGTTCCGGGATCCAATAATAATAAAAACATTCCCGAAAGGGTTGGGGTTTTCTATTTATTCAAATGTCTGTTTTGTAATTATCGCTTCAGTAGCTATTGATTGTTTGCTATTAAGGTGAGTTTTTTCTCTCTACTCCACTTCTTGATCTGGATTTCGCGTTTTCTGGCAGAGGATTTGTCGGAAAGTGGCTCTTGATAAACCAGTTCAACAGGTAAGCGCATGCGTGTGTACCTACTCGCCTTTTTCTGATTGTGGCGTTTTAGTCTTTTGACTACATCAATTGTAATGCCAGTGTATAGCATACCGTCTGAGCATTTAACTATGTATAAATACCACATGCTTTTAGTATATCATATTGTGATCCCTCGAATGCTCCTATTCGTCCCATTCTCGGGATCAAATTTTTTTAAAAACCCCACTTGTGTTTTACTTCAAATGGGGGGTTGGTCCCTCGAATGCTCCTATTCG
>JAGLIU010000325.1 GCA_023142805.1 Candidatus Omnitrophota bacterium
ACCCTGCAAGCATAAATAATATCCATGCAAAATGTATAGCTACTATTATATCGGCAAGAATTTTATATATCATAACTCAACAAGTGCAGTCTTTACCTATCCAGATGATTTCTATGTATATTAATGTGCGACAAATCATTTAGAAAAGATCCTATGCCTTCAGCAAATTGCCTCTTCGAATCTAAAAAAGCCGTATTGTGAGTACCCCTTATTTTAAGAAATGTCTTTAGTGGAGGCGCCTTATCAAACAGCTCCTCTCCCAGATAAAAAGGCACAATCTCATCATCTACACTATGAATGATCAACTTCGGGCAGATAACATTTTTTATTTTTGAGGCTGCATCAAATCTGGACGAAAATACAAAAGGCGGAATAAAAGGGTACGCTATCCTGGCCATGTCTTTAATGGATGTGAAGGTCTCCTCTGTAATCAGTGCCCTCGGATTTACCTTTTGCGCAAGATCAACGGCAACGGCTCCGCCGATAGATTCCCCATAAAGAATGATGTTGTCCTTTCCGATTTTAAGTTCCCGCATCAGGTAATCATATGCCGCATTTGCATCTTTATATAATCCTGTCTCGGAGGGGGCTCCTTCGCTTTTTCCA
Organism: Candidatus Omnitrophota bacterium; assembly: GCA_023142805.1. Classification (GTDB taxonomy): domain Bacteria; phylum Omnitrophota; class Gorgyraeia; order Tantalellales; family Tantalellaceae; genus JAGLIU01. The sequence goes on from JAGLIU010000325.1 coordinate 607, forward strand.
TAACCACGATAATCAAAAATAAATACGTTAAGGCCCAGATTATACAATATCGATATTTTCTCTAATCTATGCCCAATATTTCCGGCATTGCCATGACAGAAAACAACTGTAAATTGTGCTTTATTATTAGCAATAAACCAGCCGTTTAATCGTTTATTATCGGACGTATAAAAATAAACATCTTCATAAGACAGCCCCACTTCTTCGGGCACTGCGGTAATCTCTCTCATCGGAAAATATATACTGCTCCTTTCGATATATCTAACCGAAATCAGGAAAAAAACGATGAAAATAACTACCCATAAAAGTAACTTCATTTTTTCTCCTTAAGCTTTATCAGAGTATCCCTGGCACCGAGACATATCGCTTCGTAACTGTCTCCGGCGCCTGTCTCATAACCGATCCGCTCTGCTTCTTTTATTTCAAGCGGTTTTCCGAACCGCACTTTTATCGGGTGGAAACGCGGGAATTTTCTGGTTCTTGGCCACGCCTGGTGTGCCCCTTCCAGAACGACCGGAACGAGTTTAGCGCCTGTTTCTTTGGTCAATATCCCAAAACCTTTCTTGAACTGCATTACTTCACCATCAAGCGTCCGTATGCCTTCCGGGAATAAACAAAGCTTCTTGCCGCTGGCCAGTACATAATAACTGCTCCTCAAGGCTTCCAGGAGATGGGAAGAAAAATCAAGCGGAATGATCCGGCCCACTCTTACCAGGTTCCGTATTATCGGAACGGTGAAATATGGCCTGAACCCTACAAAAAACAGGTCCAGCATCGGAAACCTGGGTAAAGATACCGCGACAAGAAAACCGTCAAAATAACTCGTGTGGTTCGAGTATAGTATATAGGGCCCTTTTGGGGGAATATTTTCGGTTCCTTCTACTTTCAGGTTATAGAATATTCTGAAAAACAGATAGCTAATACCCACAAAAATGAAATCAGCAAGAGCTGTCATAAACCCCGGGGAGAGGTCGATTTTTTTAAGGTTCTCTTCTTTTGGTAAAACCTGTAGCTTTTCTCTCCAGGTTTCAGGAACCTTTTTTTCTTTATCAATCGGGATACCTTCGGCTTGCTCCTCTAAAAGAGGTTCTATCCCTTTGATCAGGTCCCCGACAGTAAAGGATCTTCCGATAATTTCGCTCTCGATATCTCTTCCAAAGAGACTCTCAAGCCCGGAGACAAGTTCTATCCTCCCCAGTGAATCTATACCTAGATCCAGCTCCAATAAGTCCGTCGGTGCAATGTCTCCTTCTACACCTGTCTGCTTCTTCAGGTGATCTACTATTTTTTTGCTTATGTCTTTTTCCATAAGCTTCATATCTTCCCCGGATAATTCCTTGACCTCGGGTAAACGCCTCTCTTCCGTGACCTTTGAGGCATAGGCCTCTTTTACTTCGAAACGCTTGAGCTTACCCAAAAGCGTGTGCGGCAATTCTTCAAGCGTTATTGAAAACCCCATAAGGCGCATATGACTCGGAAGGGTCCTGGATACATTATCGAACCGCTCCCTGATCACATCCTTTAAGTTTACTTCACCGTATTTTCTGAAAAACTCAAGGTCCGGCACGACAATCGCCCAAAGCGCCAGTATTTCCGCCCCGGCCTTTGTAATAGGGACATCAAAAACACATATCTCTCGAATTGGCGCGTGCATCATATAGGCTTCTTCAACTTCGTCGGGATACACATTTACCCCGGAACTTAAAACTATTACTTCTTTCTTCCTGCCGGTAAGAAACAAATAACCCTCATCATCAATATACCCAAGATCTCCCGTATAGAACCATCCATCTTTTATAACACTATCGGTTATATCTTTTCTTTTGTAATATCCTTTCATGATGTTAGGTCCCTGGGCGATAACCTCGCCTACATCATCCTCGTTCTTATCGACTATCTTGATCTCTACATTCGGTATGGCTATCCCCACTGACCCGATCTTCGGCTTCTTAGCGGGATTCATCGTCAGGACGGGCGATGTTTCTGTAAGACCGTATCCTTCAAGTATAGTGAACCCGTATTTATAGAGACCTCTGGCAACCGCTTCATCAAGCCTGGCCCCGCCGCTGGCAAAGAACCTTACAGATCTTCCGAATTTCCTGTGAATACCGTAAAAAAGATAACGCGACAGGTTGATCCCGGTCTTTTTCCGGATCCTACATAAGATCCCTGCGATGATCTTAATCAAAACTCTGATCGGGAAAAATGTTTTCCCAATGCCGTCATCAATTTTTTTGCGGAATAAAGAATACATCTGCGGTACCGCGACAAAAACTGTCGCCTTTGCTTCTCTCGATGCTTCCAAAATATCTTCCTTCTTCACTGTCCCGGTATAAATTATTCCGCTCCCGCTCAAAATCGGAAGGATCAACGTCACTGTCAGAGGATAAGCGTGGTGCAAAGGCAGAATCGACAATGCTCTGTCCTTTTTATTCACTATGTTAAGTTTGTATTGGGAATTGCAATTGGCGATGAAGTTGCCATGCGTAAGCATAACCCCTTTCGGCTGAGCAGTCGTTCCTGAAGTATACATGATACATGCCGTATCATCGGCATCTATATCTTGATCTTGTATTTTTCTCTCACTAGGTGGAGCCTCCGCTACATCTTTAAACTTTTCCGAATCCACCGAGATGATCCCTTTCACAGACGAACACCCGCGGTGGATCCCCTCAACTAATTGGATCGAACTTTCGTCGGCAAAAAGAAACTTGCAGGCTGAATCATTAACAATGTTTTCAATCTCTTTGAAAATAGAATCGGAGTTAATCGGTACACAAATACCT